>DAIOTV010000008.1:0-60851 GCA_036751825.1 Phycisphaerales bacterium | reverse complement strand
ACGACGACCCCGTCGCCGTGCGGCGTGCCCACGCGGGCCTTGCGGTGGGGCAGGTTCTTTTTCAGGTCCTTGTAGGTCTGGTCCTCGTACCGCAGGCAGCACATCAGCCGCCCGCAGCGGCCCGAGATCTTCAGGGGGTCGAGCGTGGCCTTCTGGACCTTGGCCGAGCGCATCGACACGGGCTTGAAGACCTTCAGGAAGCTCTTGCAGCAGCAGTGCTGCCCGCAGCGCTCGTAGTCGGCGGTCAGCCGGGCGTCGTCGCGGGCGCCGACCTGCCGCATCTCGACCCGCTCGTCCGCGTGCAGCAGCTTGAGCCGCATCAGGATCGCGCCGTGGTCGGTCCGCTGCTCGGCGTGGTAGTAGTAGGTGATGTGCCCGCCGCCGAGGATGGCCTCGGCCTCGACGATCTTGGCGGGGAACCCGACGCCGCGGGCCTCTTCGCGGGCCCGGCGGACCAGCTCGCTCTTCGCGGCGTCGATCGCCGCCTGCCGGTCCATGTCCTCTTTGGTGGCGATCCGCAGCACGCGGCCCTTGACGCCCTTGGTGTTGTTCCTGGCGTCGAAGAACGGGTAGTCCTTGCCGCCGGAGTTCTCGATGTACTCGAGCATCTCTTTGCGGGTGACGCTCTTGGAGCAGCCGGCGTTGGGGCAGGTGCTGGTGAGCATCTCGCCGAGCTCTTCGCCCCGATGGGTGCGGACGACCACCCGCGACCCGCAGCCGGGCTTGACATTGCCGTCGTAGGGGAACTCGCCGACCATCTTCATCGCGCCGAAGCGCACGACCATCGAGGTGGGGGCGTTCAGGCGCTCGTAGGCGTCACGGTCGGCCTTCTCGGCGAGATACGCCTTGAGGTCTTCCTCGAACTGCGGCAGCGGGACGATGGGCATCGGGTGCGGCGCGATCGGCTAGGGCCTGCGGTTGCCGCCGGCGGCGGCGCGAGCGCTGGCGAAGACCTGCCCGAGGCTCTCGCGGCCCTGCAGCTGCAGCCCCGCGGACTGGCTCACGCCGTAAACCATCAGCTGCTCGTTGCGGTTGTCGAGCACGAACAGCTGCTCCTCGTTGTCGTTGCTGGCGGTGGTCATGAGCTTGAACTCGCCGACCGAGGCGGTCATCTCGGCGAGCGCCCGCGGCTCGGGCGAGCCCGCGCCGAGCCGCACGCCGATCTGCACGGCCGCAATCAGCCCGAGCGCGATCGCCGAGATCACCAGGGGGTCGGTCCTGCCGCGCGAGGGGGCGACGGTCTGCGTTTCGTCGCGGGTGGTCTGGTTCTGGGTGGTCTGGTTCATCGCCCCGGCCTTTCCTGCGCGTCGACCGAGAGGTCGCGGTACCCGATGCCCTGCAGCGCCTGGCGGGTGCGGTCCCAGCGGACGGCGATCAGGTCCTGGTTGGTCGCGTCGAGGATGTACACGGCGTTCTCGCCGCCGCCGCCCATGAACTCGCCGCCCACGATGGCGAAGTCGCCCCGGGCCCGGTTGGTGTTGGGCTGCGCCGGCGCGAGCGCCGTGATGCCGATGATCGCCGCAAGCCCCGCGTTGACCGCGATCAGGGGCCAGCGCCGTTTCGCGTTGCTCTGTGTGCTCATGGTCGTTCCTCCGGCCGTGGGCGTCGGCCCACGCGCCCGCGGCCCCGTTGGTGCCGTCAGTCCTGGTGCCCCCGCTTGCTCGGGATCAGGTTGGCCCCGACGACCAGCGCGCCCAGCAGCGCCGTGACGAGGTACATCCGGACCGTCGGCGGGTCGTCGCTCTGGTTGACCGACGGCGGCTTGAGCGACTCGGTCTGCGCCGCGGCGCCCGACGGAGCCGGGGCCAGGGCCAGCAGCCACGCCGCCGCCACGCCGGTGACGGCCCCGAGCCGCCGCGTTCTGTTCCCCCGCCTCGTGCCGGTCTTCATGCCCGGATGCTACCGCGTTGCCGGCGGCCGAGCAAAGCCGGCGTGCGAATCCGCGGGTGACGCGTCAAGCCGGTCCCGCCCGAAGGTCCGGCGGACCGAGCGGCTCAGCTCCCGCTGCAGACGCGGCGTCGAGGAGATCCGCCTGGGCATCCCCGGGCTCGCCGACGCCAGCGGCCCGCTGATCCGCTCGAACGCCTCGGTCGGCACGTGCACCGTCTTCCACTGCGTGCTGCGGGTCTTCATCTCGCGCCGGTAGTCGTCGAGCAGCACCGCCCGGACCGCGTACCACCGCCCGTTGTGCGCAAAGACCTCCTGAAACAGCGCGTCCGGCGGCTGGGCCTCGCACCAGTACACAAAGACGAACGCCGCCCGGAAATCCCCGCCGAACAGCCCCTGCCAGCGGTCGAGCGCGGCGATGTCGTCCTCGGTCACCCAGCTCTGAAGCTGGCTCCGCGTCGCCCCGGCCGGCCCCGCCGACCGCGGAACCTTTCGGCCCTTGACCTCGATCAGCAGGTTGAACGGCGAGCCGTACACGACAAAGTCGAAGCTCTTGAGCGACACGGCCTCGCCCGTCGCCGAATCGCGGGCCTCGAGCCGGGCCCCGGGGGGCAGGAGCGCCCGCCGGGCCTCGTTCACCGAGACATACGGCGTTCGCCGGGCCCGCAGGTACGCCTCGATCGAACGCTCGTAGTGGTGCCGGGCGGTCGCCATGGTCCGAGTATACCGAACCAAACGGAATCGAACACGATCCAATCGTTGGGCAAACGAACGGTTCGGCGTTCAGTCGCCGCTCGCGAGTTCCAGCAGCCGCCGCTGGGCCTCGGTGTACCGCGTCATCGCGTCGCGGAGGTCGGCCTGCAGGGCGGCGGCGGCCTCGGTGTCGACCGGCACGATCGGGTTGTCGCTCGCAGCCAGCACGGCCTCGAGCGACGCCGCCGCGTCCTGCAGGTCGCTCGCCGCCTCGGCGTGCGACTGGGCGGCGTTGTAGATCAGCTCGCCCTCGAGCTCCTTGGTGTTGGGCCGCTGCAGGATCCGCCACGGGTTCCGGCGGATCTCGTAGCTGAGCTGGCGGAGCTGATCCGAGGCCAGCCGGGCGTTGGCCACGGCCCGCCCGATGCCGGGCGACTCCTGGGCAAGCAACCGGTCCGCCCGCTCGGCGACGCTGGCCAGGTCCCCGGCGGCCAGCCGGGCGTCGTTCATGACCTCCAGCGCGACCGACAGGTGCTGCGACTCGACGGTCTCGACGACCCGCTGCAGCCCGGCGAGGGTCTCCTGCACCCGCGGGTTGCCCTCTTCCACGGCCTGCCGCACATCCGCCATCAGCCGCCGGCCCTCGGCCAGGATGCCGTCGAGGTTCAGGCTCGCCCTGTCGAGGTTGGCCAGCAGGCCCTCGGCGTCGTCGGCGATCTCGGGCCAGCGTGCCTGCACATCGGCGCTGGTCTCGCGCAGCGTCTGCGAGAAGCTCTTGGCGTCGGCGGTGATCACGCCGATGTCCGCGTCGAGCCGGGCGGCGATGCCCGAGGCCTGTTCCATCAGCCGGGCGCCGTCGGCGATCATGCCCTGGACCTGCGCGACCTGCGTGTCGCCGTAGCCCGCGTCGGCGAGGAAGGTCGGGATGCCGATCGAGGCGTCGATGGTCGAGCCGGGCGCCAGCGGGCCGGCGTCGGGGGTGCCGGCGCTGATGATGTTGAGCGTGCCCCCCTCGCCGATCAGCGGGCGCACGAGCACGAAGCGGGCGTCGGCGTAGAGCACATAGCCGGTTTCGACCGCGACATCGACATCGACCCCGGTCGCCGCCCCGGCGTCGTCGAGCGTGAAGGCCACGCCCGTCACCCGGCCCACGGGCTGCCCGCCCATGGTCACCGCCGAGCCGGGCTTGACGCCCGGCGCGCCGCGCTCGAGGCCGAAGCGCACCGTGTACGCCTCGCTGGGCGTCAGTCGCTCGATCGCGCCGCTCAGCACCGCGCTGATCGCCACGAAGCCCACCAGCCCGGTCACCAGGAACAGCCCCGTCAGCAGGCTGGCGGTCGATCGCTTGCGGTTGGCCATCTGGTGTCGCTCCCCCGGCCCTGCGCCGGTCGCGTACAGGTTAGCGTCGCGTCGGCTCCACGCTCGGCAGGATCGCGCCGGCGTCGACGCTGCCCAGCAGATCGTCGGCGTAGCTGCTCTCGGCCTTGCGCGCGGTCAGCGGGCCCTCGGCGTCGCCCCGCAGGAACTGCCGGATCAGCCGCTCGCGCTCGGGCATCGATTGGGCCGTGTCCGCCGGCGTGTCGCGCACCTCTTCGAACCACCGCCGCGACTCGACGATCAGCATCTTGCCCTTGTCGAGCATCGCCATGCGGTCGGCGATCGCGAAGGCCGAGTCCATCTCGTGGGTGATCACCACGCTGGTCACGCCCAGCTTTTTCGACAGGTCGATGATCAGCCGGTCGATCTCGGCGCTCGTCACCGGGTCGAGCCCGGCGCTGGGCTCGTCGTAGAACAGGATCTGCGGGTCGAGCGCGAGCGCCCGGGCGAGCCCCGCGCGCTTCTTCATGCCCCCCGAGATCTCGGCGGGGAACTTGTCCGCGTGCTCGCGCAGGCCCACAAGCTCCAGCTTGATCTTGACCTGGATGTCGATGATGTCCGGGTCGAGATCGGTGTGCTCCCGCAGCGGCAGAGCGACGTTGTCGGCGATGGACATGCTGTTGAAGAGCGCGCCCGACTGGAACAGCACGCCGATCTTCTTGCGGGTCTGGTTCAGCTCGCGCTGGGTCATGCCGCAGATGTTCCGGCCCAGCAGCTCGATCGTGCCCTCGGTGGTCTCGACCGACCCGATCATCATCCGCAGCGTGGTCGACTTGCCCGAGCCCGAGCCGCCCATGACGACCATCGTCTCGCCGCGGTGCACCTCGAGATCGAGCCCGTCGATCACGGTCTTGTCGCCGAACCGCTTGACCACGCCCCGGCAGCGGATGACGGGGGTGCGGTCTGCGTCGGTGGCGCTCGGCGAGGCGTTCATCCGCCGGTTCCGTCGGTGCCCCCGCCCGTTTCGCCGTCCGTGCCCTCAACCGTGCCCTCGTCCGTGGCCTCGTCCGGAGCGGTCTCGGGCTGCTCGCCGGGCTCGGCTTCGGTGTCGCCGGCTTCCAGCGGCGCGATCGGGGCGCTGCCCGAGCCGAGCGTCTGCGGGTCGATGAGCCAGGCGATGGTGCCGTCGCTCAGCTCGATGCCGATGTTGACGAACGCCGGCCCGAGCCCGGAGCTGTCCTTCTCGCTGGTCGAGAGGGCGATCCACATCAGCCGGGTGCCGTTCTCGAAGCTGCCGGGCAGGGGGACCGGGTTGGTGTAGGGCACGCGCGACGGGTCGGGCTGCCCGCCCGCCTGCCCGAGCTCGGAGAACGAGGAGAACAGCGGCCCGATGCCGGTGGGCACGCCCTCGTACGCGCCGGCGTCCGCCTGATAGGCGGCCTCGAACGCCGCGATGTCGGCCGAGGTCAGCCGCTCGTTGGTCGCCGAGGCGAGCCGGCTTCGGACCGCCGGCTCGTCGCCGTCCTGCACATCAGCGACGATCGAGCCCAGCGTGGCGTACTGCTGCAGGCCCTGGTTGATGCCGATCGCCAGGCCGATCCAGATGATCGTAACGAGCAGCCCGATGACGATGCCCGCGACGGCGAGCCCGACGCCCTTGACGCGCCCGCGGCTTCGGCTGATGCCGATGATCGCAAAGACGCCCAGCACCGAGCCGATGGTGCTCAGCCCGGGGATGAAGCACACCAGGCTGAACAGCAGCGACAGGATCGCCAGCACGCTGGTGCGCGCCGGGCCGCTGGGCATCTGGCTGCCGAAGTCCGACGCCTGCGCGGGGCGTTGCATCGATTGCGCCGAATACGGGTTCTCGCTCATGGGCGCAGGCTATCGCGCTCGCGGTGACGCGGCTACCCGCCGGCGGCGTGCGCCCGCAGGTTTAGCCCGTCGGCAGCGCGCCGCCCAGCGTCGAGGCCGCCTCGGCGACGATCGCCGCCGCCCGGTCGAGCTCCTCGGCGGTCGTGGACCGCGACAGGCTCAGCCGGATCGACCCGTGCGCCACCGCCGGCTCGATGCCCATCGCGAGCAGCACGGGCGAGGGCTCGAGGCTGCCGCTCGAGCACGCCGCCCCGGCCGAGGCGCACACCCCGCGCTCGGAGAGCATCAGGAGCAAAGCCTCCGCTTCGAGCGAACGGAAGCCGACGCTGGTCGTGTTCCACAGGCGTGACCCGGGTGCCGTCGGCCCGTTGACCACCGCCGCCGCGCACCGCTCCACGATGCCGCGTTCGAGCCGGTCGCGCAGCGCCGCCAGCCGGTCGCGTTCGGCCGGGTCGGCGAGGAACGCGAGCGCCTCGGCGCACGCGGCGCCGAAGCCGGCGATGCCCGGCACATTCTCGGTGCCCCCGCGCCGGCCGAGCTCCTGCGAGCCGGGCCGAACCGTCGCCAGCCGCGTGCCGCGACGGACCACGAGCGCCCCGACGCCCTTGGGCCCGTGCAGCTTGTGCGCGCTGAAGGCGAGCAGGTCGATCAGCGGGCCGGCGTCGTCGGCGTGCGCCGGGTCGCCCGCGGCGGCGGTGCCCGTGCCGAAGCTCGTCGGCAGCTTGCCGACCCACTGCGTGCCGTCGACCAGCAGCGGCACGCGCGCCCCGCGGCACGCCCGGCCGATCGCGCCGATCGGCTGCAGCGCACCCGTCTCGTTGTTGGCCCACTGCAGGCAGCAGAGCGTCGCGCCCTCGAGCAGGGGGTCGACGCCGGCCGCGTCCACGACGCCGTCATCATCGAGCGGCACAAGGCGGACGGCGCACGCGAGCGTCTCGAGCAGGTCGCGCACCGCCGCGTGCTCGATGGCGCTCGTCACGAGCACGGGGCGGTCGATGCCCTCGATCGCGCCGCGGAGGGCGATCTCGAGCGATTCCGTTCCGCCGCTGGTGAAGATCACCTCGCGCGGGCGGGAATTGACGAGCCGGGCGACCGATGATCGCGCGAGCTCCACCGCGTGCCGGGCCGCCTGCCCGGGCCGGTGCACGCTGGAGGGGTTGTGCCAGGTGTCTTCGAGCGCCGCGAGCATGGCCGAGCGCACCGCATCGCTGGGCCGGGTCGTGGCGTTGTTGTCGAGATAAATGACGGGCTCGGGCACACTCGATTGTTGCGCATCAGCTCGGATGGAGAGAAGCCCTACTTCCGCCTCGGCAGCAGGATCTGCCCGATCACCTGCACCACGCTGGTGTCCTTGGACTTGTGGTGCCCGGTGATGCCCATGGCCTCGAGCACGCCGAAGCCCAGGGCGATGTCGATCAGGATCCAGGCGATCATGTCCGCGGGGACCCGGCCCGAGACCTTGCGGGCCTTCTGCGCCGCCTCGACTTCGGACTCCATAAAGGCGTGCATCGCCCTGAAATGGCTGACCACGGCCTTGTGGATCTCGGCGTCGCCTGTCTCGGTGATCGCCTGGAGGATGATCCGGTACCGCACCGCCTCGTCGTCGCCCAGCGAGGTCATGGGGTTGGAGCCCAGCAGGATCGCCAGCCGCTCGGCGGGGTCGGCGGCGGCCTGCATCTTCTCGCGCCAGATCGACAGCGTCAGCTCCGCCGTCTGCTCGACCAGGGCCACGAACAGGTCGCGCTTGGACTCGAAGTGGCGGTAGATCACCGGCTCGGTCACGCCGGCGGCCTTGGCGATCTCGGCGGTGGTGGAACGGGCGTACCCGCGGTCGGCGAACAGCCCCGCCGCGACGTCGAGCAGCTGGGCTCGGCGGGCTTCGGCCGGGAGCCGCTTGCGTGGAGCAGATTCGGTCGGCATCGGACCAGTCTAGTCGATACCAACCTCGTCGCGTGTCGGCGTGTGTCCCCGAGCGGGCTTCACCGGGTCGTAGCCGCCCCGGGCGAACGGGTTGCAGCGCCCGAGGCGCGCCGCCGCCATCCACCCGCCGCGGATCGGCCCGTGCTCGCGCAGCGCCTCGATCGCGTACTGGCTGCAAGTCGGCCGGAACCGGCACTGCCCGCCCACGATCGGGGAGAGTGTCATCTGGTAGAGCTTCACCGCCCCGATCATCGCCGCCGCGACCAGTCGCCCGGCGTGTGTCACGGCCCCGTCCGCCTGGCGAGCACGCCCAGCAGCTTGTCGAGCGCCGAGCGCAGCAGTTCGGCGTACACCTCGGGCGGATCGACCCGCGCCGCGCGGGCGACCACGACGATGTCGAGCCCCGGCCGATCGCCCGCCCACTCGGCCGCCACGACGCAGAAGGCGTCGCGCAGCCGACGCTTGACCGCGTTGCGCGTCACGGCGTTGCCGACCCGCTTGCCGACGCTCAGCCCCAGCCGGGGGTGCTCCAGCCCGTTGGGCTTCACGAACACCACGATCGGGCCCCTGGGCGACTTGAGCCGGGCCTCGTACACCGCCTTGAACTCGAGCGCCCGGGTCAGCCGGTGGCGTTTGCGATAGAGCGCCCCTGCGGGCGGGCCGTTCATGCCGGAACGGTAGCGTCGGCCTTCGCCCCCTCGGCGACGCGGCGTTCGCTCGGCGCCGGCATCAGCCCGAGCAGCACGCCCAGGCCCCCCGCGGCCAGCAGCCACAGCCGGCTGCGCTCCCCGGTCGCCCAGCTCGCCAGGCGCGAGCGGTCCTCGCGGTGCCTCGGCGGCTCGGGCGGGGTGCGCGGCTCGGGCTCGAGCAGTGCGAACACCGACGCGCTCGCCAGGCCGGGGTCGACCTCGAACTCGGCCAGGGGCGTCAGCCCGTCGGGGTAGAGGTTCAACTGCAGGGCCTTGAGCTGGCGGACCGTGGCCGGCTCGCGTGCGACCACCGACGCCAGGTACGCCTCGTGCCGGGCCAGCCGGTCGAGCCGCTCCTGCTCCCAGGTCAGGGCCACATCGCGGCGGTAGCGGGCCTCGTCGAGGGCTTCGCCCGCGGGGATGAGCACGGCCGAGGCGATCGCGCCGATCCCCGCGACCAGGAACAGCCAGCCCGGATCGGGCCACCCGGACCCCTCCCGGCGGCCGGACCCTCCGCGCACGCGACCATGCGAGACACTGCCCATGAACCAGAGGTATCGACCCGAGCGAACCGCCGGGTGCAGGATCCGATCGCGCCCGAGACGCGAACCCGCAAGCGGGCTAATGATCCCGGCAGAGAGATCCGGTCTTTCCGTACGCAACCGCCCTCTAGCCAGACTCTGAAAGGAACACTCCCATGGATCACGACCACGACCAGCACGATTCCCGCGAAGGCCGGGGACGCGGCCGGGGCAACCGCCGGGGCCTGCCCCTCAGCGAGCTCGACCCCGCCCTGACCGAGAAGTCCCGCAAGGTCATCGGCGGCGCGATCGAGGTCCACAAGGCCCTGGGCCCGGGCTTCAGCCGGGAGATCTACCTCAACGCCCTCAAGCACGAGCTCACCGAGGCCGGCCTCGACTACGAGCTCGACGCCGAGTTCGAGGTTGTCTACAAGGACAAGGACCTGGGCGGCGTCTCGATCGACATCTTCGTCGAGGAGCGCTTCGCGGTCGAGATCCTCGCCCGCCCGGGGCAGATCGGCTCGCTCGAGCGGCTGGCGCTGCGCAGCAAGCTCCGCGCCGCCGATGTTGAGCTGGGCCTGATCATCAACTTCTCCGAGCGCCGTCTGAAGGACGGGCTCGTCCGCGTGCTCAACCCCGAGAAGCTCAACCTCCAGCGCGAGGACGAGGCCGAGGGCGAAGAGTACGAGGACGACGACGCGGGCGACGACTGATTCGCACGCCCGCCTGAACCCGCACGAGCCTCTCGCGCGAGCGGGGGACTCGTGCCACCCCGCGAGCCGCCCGCGTGAGCGGGCGGGCCCTCATGCCCGAAGCCCGCTTCAAACCCGTCCAGCTGCTGACGCGCCTCGCGATCATCGCGGTCGTCGGCGCCGCCGGCCTGTTCGGCTACCAGCTGCTGCGCGCCGATCTGGCGGCGCAGGTCTACCGCGATCGGCTCGAGGGCCTCGCCGGCGAGTACGAGCAGCTTCGGGAGCAGTTCAACGAGGTTGTCGCCAAGTCCGCCGTCACCGAGCTGCTCGTGCGGGACAACCGCGTGACCGTGCGCGTCGCGAGCGCGGCGGGCACGGTCGAGACCATCGAAACGCCCTTCACCGCCGACGGCGAGCTGCATGTTGACTATGTCGTGATCAACGGGCGGCTGCTCATCCGCCGGCTCTACGACGAGGCGACCCCGCCCAAGGGGGCGATGGTGATCGACCCGGCGCTGGCCGAGATCGACTGGGACGCGCCCGGCGCCCGCTTCGGGACGACGATCTACCGCACCGTCAGCGAGGGCCGGTGGGTGATTTCGGTCTCGGCCAACGGGTCGCTCGATCTAACGCGGGTCGGCGACGCGGAAGTGGTCGAGCTGGTGAACGAGCCGCCCGTGCGCGAGTACGACGAGATCCACGCCGAGGCGAAGGCCCGGATCGGCGACATCGGCCCGGGCGAGGTGTTCCGCCGGCTCTTCTTCGGCCCGCCGACGCCCCCCGCCGCGCCCGCTGCGCAGCCGTAGCGGCGCGGAGCGGCCCCGCGAAATCCGGACGGGTCTGTCGTGTCGCGGCGTGCGATTCCGCATGGTCCTGCGCCGGTCGGTGGACCGCAAGAGTTCGGCGACCCGAGCGTCTTCCAGCCCAGCCAGTGGATCGACCACGCCGCGACCTTCACCGATCTCTCGGCGTGCTCGATGACCGACAACCCCGACGAGCTGCACATCGGCAAGGAGACACCCGAGTCCGCCCGTCGCGACCCTCCGCGGCGGGCGGGTTCATTTTTTCCCCGCTCCCGGCGGATCTTGTCGGCCGTCGGGACCGAATCCGAATACATCAGCGAGGCCGCTTGTTTCTCCCGCACGGCTTCGACTGATTCGGATCTCTCTCCTCCACGCGACCGGGCGCCCGAAAGGGTGCCCGGCCGCGGTTTTGCGCACACCCCCCGCCCACACCTACGATGCCGCCCCGAGGAGAATTCTGATGGCCGGCGACGCTGCGACACCCACCAACACCCCGTCCTCCAAAAACATGGACGACATCATGGCCCTGTGCAAGCGCCGGGGCTTTGTCTATCAGGCCTCCGAGATCTACGGCGGCATCAACGGCTTCTGGGACTACGGCCCGCTGGGCGCGCAGCTCAAGAAGAACCTCCGCGACGCCTGGTGGCAGGACGTCGTCATGAACCCGTGCCGAGGCATGCCGGGCCCCGACGGCAAGCCCGTGCGCATCGTGCCGGTCGACACCTGCATCATCCAGAACCCGAAGGTGTGGGAGGCGAGCGGGCATCTCGCCGGCTTCGCCGATCCGATGCGCAAGTGCGCCGGGTGCGGGCACTTTGTCCGTGCCGATCACCTGTGGGACATTCTGGCAACCGGTTCGCAGTGGTTCGATTCGCTGCTGCAAGAGTTCACTCCGGTGACCGGCGCTCTTGACGCTCCCCGGCTGATGAAATGGGCCAAGGGCAAGGGCAAGAAACTTGCGCCAAATCTTGCTCTTGTCCGAAACCCCGAGGTCACGCTCTCGTGGCTCGCGACGCGCGTGGCCGGGCAGCCTGATGTCCCCGTCGAGATGCAGGAGTTCGTCCGTCATGTCGCGACGGAGCAGCTCAACGCAACGGGCTTGCAGGAGCCGTGTCCGAGGTGCGGCGGTCCGCTCGGCGAGCCTGCTCCATTCAAGCTCATGTTTGAGTCCTACGCGGGGCTGACGCAATCGGAAGACAACAAGGTCTACCTCCGCCCCGAGACGGCGCAGGGCATCTTCATCAACTTCAAGAATGTCGTCGACACCACGCGCGTCTCGGTGCCTTTCGGCATCGCGCAGACGGGCAAGGCGTTTCGGAACGAGGTCACGCCGCGGAACTTCACCTTCCGCAGCCGCGAGTTCGAGCAGATGGAGATCGAGTTCTTCTGCCACGCCGACGACGCGAAGGCGTGGTACGCGTTCTGGCGCGACTGGCGCATGCAGTGGTGGCAGGAACTCGGTCTCGCCGGTGAGAATCTGATTCTCAGGGAGCACGACGCCGACGAGCTGGCTCACTACGCCAAGGAGGGGGCGGGCACGAGCGATGTGGAGTACCGGTTCCCGTTTACCGCGCCGGGCTTCGGCGAGCTTGAGGGCATCGCCCACCGGAGCGACTACGACCTCCGCCAGCACGCCAAGCACTCGGGCGCGAAGCTGGAGTATTTCGACCCCACAAGAGGGGAGCTTGCTCCCAACGGCCAGCCCAAGGGCGAGCGGTACCTGCCGCACGTGATCGAGCCGAGCGCCGGCCTGGACCGGGGCGTGCTGGCGATCCTGTGCGAGGCGTACACGCCCGATCCGGACCGGGCCAGCGGGGTGTACATGAAGTTCCACCCGCGGATTGCGCCGATCAAGGCGGCGGTCTTCCCCCTGGTGAACAAGGACGGCATGCCCGAGAAGGCGGCCGAGCTGCACCAGCGGCTGGTCCGCCGATTCGGGCACCTGGGCATGATCGAGACCGACGCGAAGCAGTCGATCGGCAAGCGGTACGCCCGGATGGACGAGGCCGGCTGCCCGTTCTGCTTCACGATCGACGGCGAGACGCTGGACTCGACCTCGGCAAACTTCGGCACCGTGACGGTCCGCGACCGGGACTCGGCCGGGCAGGAGCGGATCCCGCTCGAGGGCGCCGCGGACTTTCTGGCGGCGCGCCTCGGGTTGTAAATCATCCGCTGGTCATGGGTTCGGCGCGTGCGCGCGGCGATCTCCCGAGATCGGGGGAGAATTCTCGTCGTGTGCCGGGAACCTTCGTCGGCGTTGCCCGTCCAAGTGGGCAGGCCTCTCTTCTCCGCCGTCCCGGGCGCTGCACCCCCGGGGCGGCCTTTTTTTGGAGCGCGGGTGCAGGGCGTTGCCCCTGCTTGAGGGGCTTCGGAAAGTTGTTGTTGGGCGCACTTCTGAGCCAATTGAGGGGTTCGTTTCTGTCGATGACGCTGTCGATTTGAATCGGAGCCGTTGACCGTGCCAGCCGCGCCCCTGCCCAGAAGCGAACGCCGACGCCTGGCGGCGCTGCGCGCGCTGCGGGTGCTGGACTCGGCGCCCGAGCGGAGCTTCGACGACCTGACGGAACTCGCCCGGGCGATGCTCGGCACGCCGATCGCGCTGGTGAGCCTTGTCGACGAGGACCGGCAGTGGTTCAAGTCGGCGTTGGGTCTGAGCGTGTGCGAGACGCCTCGGTCGCAGTCGGTGTGCGCGTATGTGGTGCTGCACGGGCGTTCGCTGGCGATCGAGGATCTGCGGGCCGACGAGCGGACGCGGGACAACCCGCTGGTGACGGGCGAGCCCTTCTTCCGGTTCTACGCCGGCGCGCCGATCACGCTGTCGACGGGCGAGACGGTGGGCTCGCTGTGCGTGCTCGACGCCGCGCCGCGGACGCTGCCGGCGGATTCGATGCGTCAGCTCGAGCGTCTGGCGTCGGTGTGCGCGACGATGCTCGAGGCGCGGCGGTCGGTGGAGCTGCTGGTGGAGGCGGACCGCCGGATCCACCTGATCGAGCAGGCCGCGCCGGTGGCGCTGCTTCGGCTCGAGCCGGTGCAGGACGATCGCGGGCGGATCGTTGACTTTCGGGTGATCGAGTCGAACGGGACGGCGAACCGTCTGTTCCGCTGCGCGGACGGCGCGCTCGCGGGGTGCACGCTGTTCGACCGGCTGACGATGCTGGCCGACGCCGAGCGGGGCGAGGTGCTGGCCGCGCTGCGCCGCGCGTCGGAATCGGGCGACTCGGCGACGGTCGAGTGCGACGGCCGCGAGGGCGGGGTGGGCGTCAGCCTGCGGTGGCGGGCGACGGGGCTGGGCGACCGGCTGGTGGTGTCGATCGAGGACATCAGCGAGAGTCGCGAGCACCAGCGCGAGCTGCGGGCGCGGGACGAGATGCTCCGGCAGTTCGTTGAGAGCTCTCCCGCGGCGGTGGCGATGCTCGACACGGAGATGCGGTACCTCGTCGTCGCCGAGCGGTGGATCGACACCTACGGCCTCACGAGCACGGACCTGATCGGCCGGTGCCACTACGACGTCTTCCCCGAGATCGGCGACGAATGGAGGGCGATCCACCGCCGGGTGCTGGCGGGGGAGACGATCCGGCGGGAGCGCGACCGGTTTGAGCGAGCCGACGGCCGGGTGCAGTGGCTGCGCTGGGAGCTGCTGCCTTGGCGCGACAAGGAGGGCCGGATCGGCGGCTTGGTGATGTTCACCGAGGACATCACGCAGCGCGTCGAGCAGGAGCTGGAGATCGAGCGGCAGCACGAGCTGATCGAGGCGGCGGGCGCGATCAGCCGCGTGGGCGGCTGGAGCTTCGATGTCGAGAGCGGGACGCTCTCGTGGACGGGCGAGACCCGGCGGATCTTCGGCGTCGACGACGGCTTCGTGCCGACGCTGGACGGCGTGACCGGCTTCTACAAGGACGAGGACGCCGAGCGGATCGCGGGGCTGTTCCGTCTGGCGCTCGAGTCGGGCGAGCCGTACGAAGCCGAGCTGGCGATCGTGACAGCGTGCGGCGAGACGCGGCTGACGCGGTCGATCGGCAAGCCGATCCACCGCGACGGGCGGATCGTGCGCATCACCGGATCGGTGCAGGATGTCACGGAACAGGTTCGGGCGCGGGAGGCCATGATCCGAGATAAGGCGCTGCTCGAGCAGACGCAGGCGCTCAGCGAGATCGGCGGCTGGGCCCTCGACCTCGCCACGGGCGAATTGCACTGGACGCAGCAGACCTACCGCATCCACGGCCTGCCGGTCGGCAGCCGGAAGCTCAGCGTCGCCGAGGCGATCCTGTACTACACGCCCGAGCACCGGGCGATGGTGGCCGGGGCCGTCGACGCGGCGTTGTCGAGCGGCGAACCGTTCGACTTCGAGGCGGACATCGTCCGGGCCGACGGCGATCGCGTGCCGGTGCGGGCGATCGGCCAGCCGGTGATGCGCGACGGCGAGGCGGTGCGGGTCGTGGGCGTGGTCCAGGACCTGACCAGGATGCGGGCCGAGCAGGAGGAGCGCGACCGCGATCTGGTCATGCTCAAGGCCCTGTGCGAGGGCACCTCGGACCTGATCTTTGTGAAGGACCTTGAGGGCCGGTTCCTCTTCGCGAACCCGGCGATGGCTGAGTTCTGCGGCCGACCCCAATCGGAGATCCTGGGCCGAACGGATGCGGAGATCTTGCCGCCGCATGTCGCCAGCGTCTGCCGCGACGGCGACCGCTGCACGATCGAATCGGGCACGGCGACTGTGATCGACGAGGCGATCGAATGGAACGGCGAGATCCGGCACTTCAAGACCACCAAGCAGCCCTACCGCCTCTCGGACGGGCGGCTGGTGGGCGTGATCGCGCTGTGCCACGATGTGACCGAGATCCGGCGTCAGGAGGACGAGCGCCAGCGGCTGAGCGATCTCATCCGGTCGATCACCGACGCCTCGAGCGACGTGATCTTCGTGAAGGACCTTGAGGGCACGATCCTCTTCGGCAACCCGGCGTACGCGAAGGTGATCGGCGTCGACCCGGACGAGCTGATCGGGTTCAACGAGTATGAGCGGTTCGAGGGCGAGAGCCTCGAGCAGATCAAGCGCTCGGACCGGGCGCCGATCGAGCTCAACGCGCCGGTGCGCATCGAGGAACGCGTGCAGCTTCCGGGCCGCAGCGAGTGGCGGTCGTACTACGTCGAGAAGCACCCGTACCGGCTGCCCGACGGCACGGTCGCGGGCGTGCTGGGTGTCTGCCGGGACATCACCGAGCTGCGCACCGCGATGGAGGGCGTGCGCGTCAGCGAGGCGCGGCTGAACTTCGCGATGCACTCGGCGGGCCTTGGCCTGTGGGACTGGGACCTGACGACCAACGAGACCTACTTCAACGAGACCTGGTACACGATGCTGGGCTACGAGCCCGGCGAGCTGCCCATGACCATCGAGTCGTGGACCTCGATCTGCGACCCGCGCGACCTGGCGGCGTCGAACGAGGCGATCCGGGCGTACCTGGCGGGCGAGACGGATGTGTACTCGCGCAAGGCGCGGGTGCGGTGCAAGGACGGCACCTGGAAGTGGATCCACGACATCGGCCGGGTGTGCGAGTGGGACGAGCTGGGCCGACCGACGCGCATGGTGGGCCTGCACCAGGACATCGACGAGCAGACGCTGGCCAAGGACCGGCTCGAGATGGCGCTGCTCGCGGCGAACGAGGGGCTGTGGGAGTGGTCCATCCCCGACAACCGCTGCTACTTCGACGACACGTGGTACACAATGCTGGGCTACGAGCCGCGAGAGCTTCCCATGGAGTTCTCCACCTGGGAGGCCCTGTGCCACCCCGAGGATCTGGACCAGGCCCGCGAGGCGCTGCAGCGGTACCTGCGGGGCGAGGCGCCCGCCTACGCCGTCGAGCACCGGCTGCGTGTCAAGAGCGGCGAGTGGCGATGGTTCCTGGGGACGGGGCGGATCACCGAGCGCGACGACCGGGGCAACCCGATGCGCGTGGTGGGGGTGAACCTGGACATCGACGAGCAGAAGCACACCGCCGAGACGCTCGAGCGCGCCCTCGTCGCCGCCGAGGCCGGCAACCTCGCCAAGAGCAAGTTCCTGGCCAACATGAGCCACGAGATCCGCACGCCGATGACGGCGATCGTCGGCTACGCCGAGATGATGGTCGGTGATCCCGACCTGATGGCGGATCAGCAGCAGATGCGCGAGGCGGCGGCGATCATCCAGCGCAACGGCGACCACCTGCTCCGCATCATCAACGACATTCTTGACCTGTCGAAGGTCGACGCCGGCAAGATGACGACCGAGTCGGTCCGCACCGACCTGCTCGAGCTGACCAACGATGTGATCGAGCTGCACCGCAGCCGGGCGACGCACAAGGGCATCCGCCTCGAGCTGCAGCAGCGCGACGCGCTGCCGGATGCCGTGATGGCCGACCCCGTCCGCGTCCGGCAGATCCTGATGAACCTTGTCAGCAACGCGATCAAGTTCACCGAATCGGGCAGCGTCACGCTGCGGATCGAGACCGTGAACGGGCCGAACAGCGACGGGGCGGACAGCGACGGGGCGGACGCCCCGCCCCGGATTCGGATCGCCGTGATCGACACGGGCATCGGCATCGGCGAGGAGCAGGCCGACCGGCTGTTCTCGGCCTTCCAGCAGGCGGACGACTCGATGGTCCGCCGCTACGGCGGCACCGGGCTGGGGCTGGTGATCTCCAGGCGCCTCGCCGAGCTGATGGGCGGCGAGGTGACGGTGCGCAGCCGGCGCGGCAGCGGGAGCACCTTCACGCTTGAGCTGCCGCTCGACCTCGCCGAGGACGCACGCTGGATCGCCCCCGGGGCGGCGACCGGCGCGAGCGGGACCGTCGTCCACGCCATCCGCCCCTCCGCCGACGCGCTCGCGGGCCTCCGCGTGCTGCTGGTCGAAGACGGGATCGACAACCAGGGGCTGCTCTCGCACCACCTCCGCAAGGCCGGGGCCGTGGTCTCGGTCGCCAGCAACGGCAAGGAGGGCATCGAGCATGTCGCCGCGAGCCTGCGCGTGGGCCAGCCCTTCGACCTGATCCTCATGGACATGCAGATGCCGGTGATGGACGGCTACACCGCCACCCGCACGCTGCGCGAGCAGGGCGTCACGCTGCCGATCGTGGCGCTCACCGCGCACGCGATGAGCGGCGACCGCGAGCGGTGCATCGAGGCGGGGTGCGACGCCTACCAGACCAAGCCGGTGCTGCGCGACCGGCTCATCGAGCTGTGCGTCGGGCTCACCCGCGGTCGGCGCGCGGCCTGAGCCGCGGCGGCGCCGCACACCGGCCCGCCGCCCGGATGCTGCGCACGGTCAACGCCGCACGATGCCGCTCACAGCACCAGCAGCCCCAGCAGCACCCACGCGAAGCCGGCGAGCATGACGATCGCGGTGTAGCCCACGATCTCGCGTGCCTTCGCGCCGGTGATGGCCAGCAGCGGCAGCGCCCAGAAGGGCTGGAGCATGTTGGTCAGCTGGTCGCCGTAGGCCAGCGCCATGACGGCCTTGGGCACCGGCACGCCCGCGGCGAGCGCGGACTCGACCACGATCGGCCCCTGCACGCCCCATTGCCCGCCGCCCGAGGGCACGAACAGGTTGATGAACCCCGCCGAGACGCAGGTGAACGCGGGCAGCGTCGCCGGGGTGGCGTGGCTGCTGACAACGCCGGCGATCTGCGCGGTCAGCCCGCTGCTGTGCATCATGCCCATGATGCCCGCGTAGAGCGGGAACTGGATGATGATGCCGGCGCAGCCCCGCGCGCCGTCCTCGGCCGCGGCGATGTACGACCGGGGCGAGCCGTGCAGCGCGAGACCGAGCATGAGCATCGTCAGGTTGACCGTGTTGGGCGTGAGCGAGCGCAGCCCGCTGGGCTGCCCCCCGCCCGGGAAGTAATACCCGACCGCCCACGCGCCGATGAGCACAACGAGCAGCCAGTTGACGATCGGCGTGTCCTCCAGCAGCCTCGGGATCAGCGGCTTGTCCGCCGGGGGCTCGTGCGCGACCTCGCGCTCCCGCGGCGGCGCCGCTGCGCCGGTCCGTGGCATGAGCAGCGCGAAGAGCACCGTCGCGATCGCGATCAGCCCGCCGGTGATGACCAGGTTCATGGGGCTCAGGATGGTCTCGTTGATCGGGATGGGATCGATCGCGACGCCGGCGGGCAGGACATCGGCGATCTCGGCGGCGGTGGAGACCTTCAGCGGCGCGGTGCCGCTGAACCCGCCGTGCCAGGTCATGAGCCCGACATAGCCGGCGGCGACGAGCACGGGGTAGTGGTGGGGGATGGACCGTCGCGCGAGCGATCGGCCGACATCGCGCGCGAGCAGCGCACCGGCGATGAGCCCGAGCCCCCAGTTGAGCGTGCCGAGCGACGCGGCGACGAACGCGACCAGCGCCGCGCCCTGCGCGGCCTCGCCCGGCAGCGCCGCCAGCCGCGCGAGCGCGCCCGCGACGGGCCCCGACGCCGCCAGCGCGTGCCCGGTGACCAGGATCAGGCACATCTGCATCGCGAAGCCCAGGAACTTCCACACGCCCTCGTCGGGGTGCGACCACGCGGAAACCAGCTCGCCCGCGGAGCGGTCGGTGAGCGCGAGCGCCGCGGCGAAGGTCACGCCCGTCAGCAGCACGGCGATGACGAACGGGTCGGGGGCGGTGGCGCGGAAGACGGCCGAGATGCGTTCGCCAAGGGCTGCGAGCATCGCCAGAGCCTACCGCGCCAGCAGCGTCTCGGCGGCGAGCCGGCCGGCGATCATCGCGCCCTCGATCGAGCCGTGGGTCAGGTGGTCGCCGGCCTGCACGACGCGGTCCGAGAGCCAGGGCATCGAGGCCGGCTGATCGAGCCCGCGTTCGCCCGGCACGCGCCTCGGCAAGGCGTGCGGGATGCGGTACGCCGCGAGATGCGTCCACGAGCGCGCGCCCTCGCCGAGCCAGGCGGCCATCTGCTCGCGGATGGCCGCGTCGAGCTGGTCGTCGTGGGCGAAGCGTTCGAGCGTGTCCGTTCCCACCACATTGGCGCACACGAGCGCCCGGCCGTTCGGCGCATAGCCCGGCGCGGCGGCGCTCGGCACGCAGAGGTGGTTCACCGGGCCAAGGCCGTCGCCGTCGAGCACCAGGATCGCCTCGTCGCCGAACGCGCTGACGGTCTCCGGGTCGGCGTCGTAGTACACCGTGGCGGTCTCGTTCCAGGGGACGCTCGGCTTCTCGCCCAGCAGCTGCGCCGCGGCGTTGGCGTCGGTCGCGAGGATCACGCGGTCGGCGGCGATCGTCGAGCCGTCGCCCATCAGCAGCTCGCCCGTTGCCGGGTCGAGCCGCGTCACGGGGGTGTTGAGCCGGATTTCGCTGCGGAGCGTTGACGCGAGCTGCGCGGGGATCGCGCCCATGCCCGCCGCGGGCACGCAGGTGTTGCCGGTCGCGAAGTGCTTGTAGGTGAACTCGAACATGCGGCTCGAGGTCCGCAGCGAGCGGTCGAAGAAGACGCCGCCGAAGAACGGTCGGAAGAACCGCTCGATAACGGTGTCGCTGAGGCCGGCGTCGGTGATCGCGTCGATGGTGGTGCGCTCGGGGCGGGCCCAGATGGCTTCGACGCGGCTGCGGCGGATGCGCTGGTCGAGCAGGGCGAGCCTGGCCTTGTCGGCGAGCGAGGCGATCGGGCTGCCGAAGGCCTTGACGGCGTCGATGGGCCTGCGGAACGGGTCGGCGGCCTTGTGGAACTTGCCGTCGAAACGCACCAGCGCGCCGGGGTAGAAGGGCTTGAGATCGAGCGCGTCGAGATCGAGCAGTCGGCCGGCTTCGTCGTAGGCGTCGAGGTAGACCTGGAAGCCGCGGTCGAGCCGGAACGCGCCGGCGTCGGTCTCGTGCCGATCGGTGCGGACGCGCCCGCCGACCTGGGCGCCCGCGCAGAGGATGAGGCAGTCAACGCCGGCGCGTTCGAGGTGGCATGCCGCGGCGAGCCCGGAAAGGCCGCCGCCGATGATGACGGTCCGCGATTCGGTCATGCCGCGACTCTACTCCGTCTCACGTGGGCAGAGCGTCGCAGAACTGGTCGTAGTCGGGCCGGTCGGCGGCGTCGCGGTGGCGGAAGGCGCGGACGACGCTGCCGTCCTTGACGATGAACGCGCCGGGCATCTGGAAGCCGTCGCCCGCGAGGCCTCCGACAAAGTGCCGGCCCACGATGCCCGCGAGGAACCCGCGCCACCAGACGCGGAGCCCGAAGAGCTGGCCCAGCCGGCCGCGCTGAAGCTCGAACGCGGCGTAGAGCCGCTTGTCCGGGTCGCTCACGCGGGCGTGCTCGGGCAGGTCGTACCGCTTCAGGTACGCGGCGGCCCGCTCGTCGCCGACCATGTGCACGATCGCGACGTTGGCGTCGCGGACGGCATCCTTCTGCCGAGCGAGGTCGGCGAGCGTCTCGCGGCAGAAGGTGCAGCCGAAGTGGCGGAGAAACACGATCAGCGTGGGCTTGTCGCGCGAGAGCTCGAGCAGCGATCGGCCGTCGGAAGCGGTCGCCGACGCGAGCACGGCCGAGACGTCCGCGCCGCCGCTGGTCGTCAGCTCGTGCTGCCGGGTGTCGGTGTGCTGCCGGTGGGCGGCGAGCAGGATCAGGAAGAAGGGCACCCACCAGATGAGGTCGTTGAAGATGATGGTGATGCCGAACGACGGGTCGAGGACCTGCCTGATCAGCACGGCGTCAACGAAGCCGGCAGGCCCGAAGAGCTTGCCGAGCAGTCCCACGAGCACGATGGGCCAGTGGCGGAGCGGGTCGGCGGCGGCGACCCAGTAGCCCACGCCGTAGACGCCCACGATCATGCCGATGCACTGCCAGAACACGACCACGGTGCCGGTGATCTGCTCGCCGCTCATGAGCAGGTTGAGCGTTGTGGTTGGCAGCAGCACGGCGGCGGCGCCCCAGAGGATGTTGTAGACGCCCGCGCAGCGGAGGACGGCGGCCATCCACGGCCGCGCGTGGGTCGCGATGCGGTCGGCCATCAGACCTTCACCCGCGTGCGGAGGGTGGCGAGGCCGCCGTCGACGCCGAAGACCTGCCCGGTGGTCCAGCCCGACTCGTCGCCGAGCAGCAGGGCGGCGAGGGGGGCGATGTCTTCGGGCTGGCCGACGCGTCCCAGGGCGTGCATGGCCTCGCTGGCCTTGCGGGCCATGTCGTTGGAGACGATGTCCTTGGCGCCGGGGGTGTCGACCAGGCCCGGCGCGATGACGTTGATGCGGATGTTGCTGGTCGCGTAGGTGGCGGCGGCCGACTGCGCAAGACCGATCACGCCGCCCTTGGCCGCGGCGATCGCCTCGTGATTGGGGATGCCCGCGCGAGCGGCGGCGGTGGCGAAAAGCACGACCGAGCCGCCGGTCTTTCGCATGGTCTTGGCGGCGGCCTGCACGGTGCCGAAGGCCGACCAGAGGTTGAGCCGCAGCGTCTGCTCAAACTGCTCGTCGGTGGTGCGGTCGGCGGGGGCGATGACGATGGAGCCGACGCAGTTGGCCAAGCCGCCGAGCCCGCCGAAGCGGTCGGCGGCGGCCTTGGCGAACTCGACGATCTGCGCCGGCTGAGTGGCGTCGAGCACATGGGTCATGTGGTCGCCCGGGATCGACTCGGCGAGCGCGTCGAGCCGGACCTGATCTCGGGCGGCGAGCGCGAGCGGGTGGCCGGCCTCGCCGAGGCGCCGCGCCAGGGCGGACCCGATGCCGCCGGTTGCTCCGATGATTCCGACTGCCTGCCGATCCGCCACAGACCGCCTCCTGACGCGTTGGGGTCTGCCCGAAGGGCCCTCGCCGGGGCCGCGATTCGGGCTTGCTGCTCTGGGTTGGCTTCGAGATCGCTGCGCGTGCGGATTCCGCAAAGTTTGGTCCGGTTCGGGCCGCGTCGCGTCGGGGCGAAGGGGTCGGTGCGTATACTCGTTCGATGACGAACGGCAGGCCCGCGCCCAGCGTTCTCGGCTTGAACACCCCGAAGCGATGCGGCTTCGGGTGCTGTTGTTGCTGACCCCGTCGCCGAACCGCAATCATCAATCATTCACGCATTCAGGCGAAATCGAAATGAAACGGTCGCCGACCGTGTTCAACCATGGAACGATCGGTCCAGATTCCCGGCCGCACGCTCCCGGAGGCCCCGATGAACCACCAGACCCGCGTCTACGACGACATCTTCCAGATGCTGCCCGATGAGGACAACCCGACGCCGCTCGTGCGGATCAACCGGCTGAACCCCGAGCCCGGCTTCACGCTCTACGCCAAGCTGGAGTGGATGAACCCGTTCGCTTCGGTGAAGGACCGTGCCGCGAGCTACCTGCTCCGGCAGATGGAGCAGGAGAAGGGGCTTCGCGCCGCGGGCACCAACGGCCCCGACGATCCCGGCAAGGGGATCGTGGAGCCGACGAGCGGCAACACGGGCCTGAGCCTGGCCGGCCTGGCGGGGGTGCGGGGCTACCCGATGAAGGCGGTGCTGCCCAACAAGGTCCCGTTCGAGAAGAAGCTGATGCTCAGGCTCGCCGGCGCCGAGCTCGAGGTTGTCAACGACGATCTGTGCCCGAGCCCGGGCATGGGCGAGGGCTCGATCAACCTGGCCCGCACCATCGCGCGGGCGCAGAGCGACCGCTACGCGATGCCCCACCAGTACGAGAACGAGAACAATGTGCGGGCGCACATGGAGACGACGGGCCCGGAGATCTGGAAGCAGACCGGCGGCGCCATCACGCACATCATCACAAGCCTGGGCACCTGCGGCACGGTGTCGGGGCTGTCGAAGTTTCTCAAGGGCAAGAACCCGGACATCAGGGTCATCGCCGTCGCCCCGACCGAGGGGCACGATGTGCCGGGCCTTCGGAACAAAAGCCAGCTCGCGGTGACGACGCTCTACGACGAGTCGCTGATCGACGAGGTGATCGAGCTCGACTACGAGCTGGCGTACACCCGGGCGCACGAGCTGTTCAGCCGCGAGGGCCTGCGCGCCGGGCCCAGCGCCGGGCTGATCTTCGAGGGAGGCCGGATCGTCGCCGAGCGCGAGAAGACGGGGCTCGGCGTGATGATCTTCTGCGACGACGCCTTCAAGTACGCACAGAGCTTCGCCAAGCACCTGCCCGAGCTGGCCGAGGGCACGGCACCGATGAACCAGGACCGCCGACAGCCCGTCGGGGCCGGGAAGGAGTAGGACAGCATGAGCGAGTACGCGGACCCCAGCGTGTTGGTGACGACCGACTGGGTGAACGAGCGGCTGAACACCGATCTGAAGATCGTCGAGGTCGATGTGGACACGCAGCAGTACGCCGCGGGCCACATCCCGGGCGCGGTCGCCTTCGACTGGACCACCCAGCTGCAGGACCAGACCCGCCGGGACATCATCGGCACGCGCGAGTTCGAGAAGCTGCTCGGCGAGAGCGGCATCTCGAACGGCGACGAGGTCGTCATCTACGGCGACAACAACAACTGGTTCGCCGCCTACGCCTTCTGGATCTTCAAGTACTACGGCCACGACCGCGTCAAGCTCATGAACGGCGGGCGCAGCAAGTGGCTCGACGAAGAGGACAAGCCGCTGACCACCGATGTGCCCAGCCCCACCCCCGCGACCTACACGGTGAAAGAAACCAACCCCAAGATTCGCGCGTTCGTGCAGGATGTGCTGGGCGTCGTCAAGGAGCGCAACGCCAACCTGGTCGATGTCCGCTCCGCCGACGAATATTCGGGCAAGGTCATCGCGCCCCCGGGCATGACCGAGACCGCGCAGCGCGGCGGGCACGTGCCCGGCGCCAAGAGCGTCCCCTGGGTCACCGCCGTCAACCCCGACGGCACCTTCAAGAGCCGCGCCGACCTCGAGAAGATCTACTTCCAGGACGCGGGCATCACCGAGGGCAAGGACACCATCGCCTACTGCCGCATCGGCGAGCGGTCGAGCCACACCTGGTTCGTGCTCAAGTACCTGCTGGGCCTGCCCAATGTGAAGAACTACGACGGCTCGTGGACCGAGTACGGCTCCATGGTCGGCGTGCCGATCGAACGCTGAGCCCCGCTCACTTCATCCATGCACCCCACGAGCCCCCCGCGTCAGCGGGGGGTCTTTCGTTGACCTAGAACACGGGCATGGACACCCTCGCCCGCCTGACCGTCGCCGACCTGCTCGACAAGCTCGCCTCCAAGAGCCCGGCCCCGGGCGGGGGCGCGGTCGCGGGGCTGGTGGGTGCGCAGGCCGCGGCGCTGGCGAGGATGGTGGTGAGCTACTCGCTCGGCCGCAAGTCGCTCGCCGAGCATCAGCCCGCGCTGGAGTCGATCGCCGCGCAGCTGGACAACGCGCGAGGGGTGATGCTGAGTCTGGCGGACGCCGACGCGGAGGCGTACGCGGGGCTGAACGCGTTGTGGGGGCGCAGGGCCGAAGAGCCCGACGCGTTCCGGGCGGCGGTGCGTCGGGCGATCCACGCGCCGAGGTCGGTGATGGCGGCGTCGGCGGATCTGCTTCGTCTGTGCGAGGCGCTGGCGCCGATCAGCAACCCGAATCTGGCGAGCGATCTTGTGGCGGCGGCGGTGCTCGCCGAGGCCGCCGCCAAGGCCGCGAGCCTGAATGTTCATGTCAACGCCGACCAGCTCGACGACGCGGGCGAGCGTGACCGCCTGCTGACGGAGGCCGACACGGCGATCGCCGACGCGGCGGAGCGCCGGGCCCGCGTCGCCTCGGCCGCCGGCCGCTGACCGTCGCGCGCTGCGCCCGCGGTCGCCGGCTCGGTCGTCGGCGGGGTCGCCGCCGGAGAATCGGTCGCCGGGGCGGGCGGGCATAAACTCCGGCCGTGAGCCTTGCCCGAGAGACCGAACCGCCCGGCAGCGTGAGCTGGCACGTGCGCATGCAGCGGGAAGCGTCCGAGGCGCAGACGCCGGTGGATGTCGTCCGGTCGTTCGTGCGCGCGGTCCGGAGCGCCACGCCCGCGACGCGGCTCGTGTACGCCATGCCCTGGCCCCCGCCGACGCGGCGCGAGGCCCGCCCGCCCGGGCCCGAGGTCGCCGACGGTGCGCTCGGCTACCGCGTGCTCATGGACCTCGACCTGACCACCGACGCGTGCCTCGACGACGCGGCGATCGAGCCCGCGTTTCTGCCGAGAGACCACGCCGACGCCGACGGCGACGATGGCGCGCTCGCGCGCATCACCGCGGCGGACGACGCCACCACGATCGACGGGCACGCGATCGACGCCGCCGACCCCGTCTTCGGCGCGCAGGCCCGCTCGATCGGTCAGCTCGCGGGCCTCCCGGTGTTCTGGCTCGGCCGCGTGCAGGCCTGGATCGTGGCGGCGTCGGCCCCGGGCGAGGCGTTCGGCGACGAGGGCCTCGCGCTGCTGCTGACCGCCGGCAACATGCTCGCGCGCGTCGCCGTGCACCTTGACACGCTGAACACCGTGGAGCGGCTCAACGCCCGGCTGCGGGGCACAATGGACGAGATCGGCCGCGTGCAGCGGTCGCTGCTGCCGGGCGCCTGGCCCCCCGATCCGCGGCTGTCGTTCGCCTCGAGCTACGAGCCCTCCGAGGCCGCCGGCGGGGACTATTACGACTACCGCGCCTTTCCCAACCCCACCGGCACCGAAGACGACCTGCTCGGCGTGGTCATCGCCGATGTGTCAGGCCACGGCCCCGTGGCGTCGGTCGTGATGGCGATCATGCGCACCGCGCTGCACGCCTTTCGCCTCTACGACCGCCCGCCCGACACCACCGTGCCCGAGATCAACCGGCTGCTCTACGAGAGCCTCGACACGCGCACCTTCGTGACGGCCTTCTTCCTGACCATCGACCCCGCGACCGGCCGCGGCGTCTACGCGAGCTGCGGCCACAACCCGCCCAGGCTGCGCCGCGCCGGCGGCGCCATCGTCCCGCTCGACGAGGCCGGCGTGCCCCCCCTGGGCCTGCTCCCCGAGCTCGAGACGCACGGAGCGGTTGTCGTGCTCGAACCGGGCGACCTGGTCGTGCTCTACACCGACGGCATCACCGAGGCCTTCGGGCCCGGCGGCGAGCTGTTCGGCGTCGGCCGGCTCGACGCGGCCGTGCGCGCGGGCGCGGGCGACCCAAGCCGCACGAAGCGCGAGATCCTCGGAGCCGTTGCCGAGCACCAGGCCGGCCGGCGGCGCGTCGACGACCAGACGCTCGTGATCGTCCGCTACAACGGGCCCGACGCCGCGGCGGGGTCGCCTTGAGCCGGACCGTCCATCTCGAGTGGTTCGACAAGCGAGGCCCGCGCTCGGGCCAGCGCGACGCCGGCGACCGCGACGAGGGACTGCGCTTCAGCTGCACCCAGTGCGGCGGCTGCTGCACGGGCGCCAGCGGCTATGTCAAGTTCACCGACCACGAAGCCGAGGCCATGGCCGCCAAGCTCGGCGTGCCGATCGACGAGTTCCTGCGCACCTACACGCACGACACCCCGATGGGCCGGAGCCTGACCGAACGCGCCTCGGCGTTCGGCTACGACTGCGTGTTTCTCGATCGCGAGACCGTCCCGGGCAAGGCGGTGTGCGGGCTCTACGACGCCCGGCCAGCGCAGTGCCGGACCTGGCCCTTCTGGGCCAGCAACCTGTCGAGCGAGCACGCGTGGCGGCGGGCGGCCTCGGGCTGCCCGGGCATCGACCGGGGCGAGAGGGTCACGCGGCCCGACGAGATCCGCCGGCAGCGCGCGGCGGTCGAGATGTAGCCGCCGTGCTGCGCGCCCCGGTCATCGAGCACGACACGCTGCGCGCCTGGCTCGCGCTTTCGCGGCGCCCGGACATCGACGCCGCCCTCCGCAGCGCGCACGCCCTTGTCGCCGAGCGCGTCGCCGCGTCGCGGCCCGTGTGCACGGCCTCGGGCCGGTGCTGCGACTTCGGCCGGGCGGGGCACGACCTGTTCGTCACGGGGCTCGAGGTCGCGTGGACGCTCGACCGCATCCCCGCGGCGCGTTCGATCACCGCCGGCGATGTCGACGCCGCGACGGCGCGCGGGGATTGTCCCTTTCTGGTCGCCGACGGCTCGGTGGGTCGCTGCGGGGTGCACCCGGCGCGGCCGATGGGGTGCCGGGTGTACTTCTGCGACCCGACGCGCGAGCGGTTCGTGCAGGACCTCGCCGAGCGGGGCGCAACGCTGGTTCGCGCGCTGCACGACCGGTTCGGCGTGCCGTATGTCTACGCCGAGTGGCGCGCGCTCTTGCGATGCTTCGCGGAGTCGGGCATCGCCGCGAGGCCGTCGCAGCCGGCGGCGTTTGAGCCGCGCGACCCGTTCGTGCCGCTCACCCGCGGTAGCGCATCTTGAGCCGGATGAGCCGCCGCAGCGCCTCACCGTCGGGCCGAACGCCGGGTTCGAGTCGCGGGGCGGCCTTGAGAAGTCCCTCGGCGAGGCCGCGCAGCGCCATCGTGTGGCCGGCGGGCGAGAGGCCCGCGAGCCGGTGGGCCCAGAGCCAGCCGAGCAGGATGCCGCGCACGCCCGAGCCGCGGCGTCCGTGCCGCCGGCAGAGCCAGACCCAGTTGCGGGTTGAGCGCCAGATCCATCTCGGGGTCTTGCGTCTGGCGATCGGCGAGTCGTGCCAGACATGCAGGTCGCGGGCGAACGCGACGCGCCGCTTTGCCGCGAGCAGCTTGAGGGCGAGGTCCGTGTCGTTGCGGTAGAGGAAATAGCCGGCCTCGTAGCCGCCCACGGCTTCCCACGCCTCGCGGCGGACGATGTTGCCGCTGCCCATGTCGGGCCAGGTCGCGTCGTTGCTCACTTCGTGATCGAAGGGCCACTCCCACTCGGCGGTCTGTGGGTGCCGGCGGTGCAGCATGAGCGCGTCGAGTTTGGGCTCGGCCGCGAGCCGATCGAGGGCGCTCGCGAGCGCTCCCTCGGCGGGCCAGGCGTCGTCGTCGAGGATGAGCACCGCCTCGCCCGTCGACGCCGCGACGCCGCGGTTGAAGCCCTCGACGCCCAGGTTCTCGCCCGTTTCGATGACGACGACCCCCGGGAACCGCTCGCGCACGGCGGCGGGCGTGCCGTCGCTCGAGCCGTTGTCGACGACGACGATCTCGCACGCGCGCCCGACCTCGTCGTCGCGCAGCCGGGCCAGCGTGTGCAGCAGCGGATCGACGCGGTCGCGGGTGAGCACGACCACCGACAGCGCGGGCCGGCGGCCCGCGGCGGCGGACCGGGTCGTCGCCGAGGGGCTCGCCGGAACGCCCGGCGGCAGCGCGGCCAGGCGCAGCGAGGCGATCGTTCCGCGCACGACCACATTGGTCAGCGCCGCGAGGCGGTCGAGGTAGCGCAGCCGCCGCAGCGTGTAGCCCCCGGGCGAGACCGCGAGCACCACGCGCGCCGCGCTCCACGCGTGCGGCGGGGCCTTGGCGTTCACCACCGCCAGCACCGCCGGCGGGGTCAGCAGCGTCCGCAGCACGCCCCGCAGGGCCTCGCCCGCCGACCGGGCCGGCTTCGGCGGATGATCCACCACCGCCAAACCGGCACGCTCGAGCCGCGCGCCGATTGTGGCGCGTGCGTCGGCGCTCAGCGGCGCGTCGGTGTGCATCGCCGCGATCGGCTGGGCCGACGGGGGAAGCGTCGCCGCGATCGCGTCGAGCGCGCGGAACAACGAGTGCATGGGCCAGGTCCGCGCGCAGCGCTTGCGTTCCGGGGCGGCGCGGCCCGTCCCCCGGCCCGCGGCGGCGTCGGCGAGGCCGTGCAGGTGAAGGTTCGCCAGATCGTCGCGCCCGATCAGCGCCTGGCCCACAGCCAGCACCACCTCGCGCCACGCCCGACGCAGCCGGGCGCCGAACCCCAGCCCCGCGTCGGTTGCCGGCACGATCCAGTTCCGCGCCTCGTAGTACCGGGCCCAGGTCTTGTAGCGGTCGAACCGCGGGTGCCGGCAGCGTGCCAAGGGCGCGGCGACGATGCGCCCGCCCGTCGCCGCCCGCAGACGCAGACAGAACGACACATCGTCCGAATGCAGGAACACATCGGGCATCAGGCCCGCTGCCCGCACGGCGTCTGCGCGCACGAGCAGGCAGCACGCCGCGGCGTAGTCGACCTCGAAGGGCGTGCGGAGCCGGTCGCGGTCGGGCATCGCGGCCTCGATCCGGCCCGTCCGGCGGTTGAGCCGGCCGCCGACCTCGAAGATCCGGCCCGTCGCGGGGTCGCCGATCGCCGCACCCACCGCAACGGCGCCGCCGGCCGCCGCGTCGAGCAGCGCCCCGAGACAGCCGGCCTCGACGCGGGCGTCGCTGTCGATCAGCCACAGCCGGTCCATGCCCGCCGCGAGGGCGTGCGTCATGCCCGCGTTGAACCCGCCCGATCCGCCGAGGTTGGTGCCGAGCCGATGGAACTCGATCGGGAACCGCTTCCGGAGCGAGTCGGCGGCGGCGGCAACGGCGTCGTTTCGCTCGAGCACCACGTCCGACCCGTTATCGACCACGAACACGCGGAGCCGGGCGTCGGTCTCGAGCCCGGCGAGGTCGCCCAGCAGCCGCGCGAGGTCGGCGGGCCGGTTCCACGCCGGGATCACCACGCCGACGCCGCCCGGCCCCGCCGGTCCGGACGCGTCAGTGGGGCTGTGTGCGGGTGTGGGCTCGGTCATCGCGGTGGGTGGAGTATCCTGTATGCCGGCGGATCGCGCAGCCTAGCCCCAGGCCGAGCCCCGCACGCAGCCCACGCCCCCGACATTCGGAGTGCCGACCGATGCAGCTGTTCCGTTCACGACCGATTCCCGCCCTGCCCACGAGCTGCTCGATCGACGAGCTCGAGCCCCGCGTGCTGCTCTCGACGCTGTTCGGCGCCGAGCTGCCAGACCTCGCCGACCTCGAGAACGCGAGCAACCCGATCGTGCGGTTCGAGACCAATGTCCGTTCGGCCGACGGCTTCAGCCACATCGACATCGAGCTGTTCGTCTCCGAGGCCGACGACCCCACGGTCACCGTCGAGAACTTCCTGAGCTACGTCCGCGACGGGCAGTACGACAACATCATCATCCAGCGCTCGCAGGCGCTCGACGGCGACCCCGCCTCGCCCAGCGAGATCCTCCAGGGCGGCCGCAACCGCATCGACGACGACGGCAGCGTGACCGTCATCGAGGTGGGCGACAACATCGTCGACGAGGTCGATCGGCCCAACGACGCGCGCACCATCGCCATGGCCAAGACCGGCGCGCCCAACAGCGGCAACAGCCAGTGGTTCTTCAACCTCGTCGACAACGAGGACGTCTTGGGCCCCGATACGCAGACCAACGGCGGCTTCGCCGTCTTCGGCCGCGTCGTCGACGACCGCTCGTGGGAGGTCGTGACCGCGATCGCCGAGCTCGAGCGGCTCGATCTCTCGGGCGACCTCAGCGACCCGAGCTTCGGCGGCGGGCCCTACCGCTCGACCCCGGTGACCGACCGTTTCGACGCATCCGACGGCTTCACCACCGACGAGTTCGTGACCATCGTCAACGCCGAGGTGATCAAGCCCGAGGGCAACGCGGGCTTCTTCGATCAGGCCGTGTTCTACCCCGAGGGCTTCAGCAACTTCCGCACCGAGGAGACGCTGACGATCGTCAACCCCAACGGGGGGCCGGGCGCGTACCAGGTCGTCGCGCGCTTTGCGCAGGGGCTCGACCGCGACATCGTCGTCACCCACGGCACGCTCGAGGGCGGCGAACGCCTGGAGCTCGAGCTTCGCGGCACGGGCGACGACGGCCGGCTGCTGGGCTTCAACCCCTACGCGGTCGAGGTGCACTCGGCGTTCGCGAACCCGGCAGCGCTGCCCATCACCGCGACGCTCACGCGCGCCGACTTTGCCGATCCGGACATCGGGCTCGACCCGTTCGCGGGCGAGTCGCTGTTCAACCCGCTGGCGATCGCCGAGAGCGAGCGCCGGGACACGCTTTTGACCTGGACCTTCGCCGACCTCGAGCGCGACGATGATGCGCTCGAGAGCTTCATCACCTGGCAGAACCTGACGGGCGAGTCGGGCGAGGTGACGATCGAGTTCTTCTTCGAGGACCAGGCGTCGACGCAGCTGGTCACACCGCGCGAGCTGGGCGCCTACCGCCGGGGCGGGATCAACCTCGAGAGCATCGGCGAGAGCGTGCTGCCCCAGAAGCCGTTCGCGGCGCGGGTCACCTCGACGGTCCCGATCGTGGCGAGCAGCTCGCTCTTCCGGCTCGATCAGGACGACCCCGCGGGCACGGGCGCGGCACTCGCGCTGGGCGCGCCGGGGCAGCCCGGCACCGTCGCCGCCCTCGCCGACGCCCGCCGCCCGCAGGACGGCTCGGGCCAGATCGCGGTGGTGAACCTTGGCACGCAGGACGCGGTGGTCACGCTCGACTTCGTGACCAGCTCGGGCACGCAGCGGTCGAGCATCTTCAACACGATCGAGGCGGGCACGCGCCGGCTGTTCGACCTCGACAACCTGCCGGGCTCGTCGATCGCCGCCGACACGCCCATCAGCGTCCGGGTGAGTGCGCAGCCCGGTGGCCCGCCGATCGCGGCGCAGTTCACCGCGGCGAGCACCATCGGCGGCGGCGGCGCGCTCGTCGCGCCCTTCGCCGCGACGCGGCAGATCTTCACCGACGCCTCGTTCGTCAACGAAAGCGGCTTCAGCGAGATCATCAGCGTCTACAACCCCGGCCAGCAGGCCGCCGATGTGGTGTTCACCGCGATCTTCGACGACGGCGAGCGTCTGTCGTTCACCACGACCGCCCCGGCCGAGCGCCGCGCCGAGTTCGACCTCAGCCGGCGTTCGAGCAGCGAGCTGATCGCCATCACCACCAAGATCAACCAGGACACGGACCGCTTCGGGACCTTCTCGGTCGTTGTCAGCAGCGAGCTTGGGGCGGCCCAGCCCGTGACCGCGTCGCTCACCCGCGTCGACCAGGACGCCGGCCGACGCTTCACCGTCACGCCGACCATCCTCGGCGGCCTGACGTCGCTGAGCTAAACCCGACCGCGCCAGGACGATCGGCACCGGAGCACCGCCCCGCATGGACAGCTTCTGGCGTTTCGCCAAGGAACTCACGCACGACCGCGCGCTCGTTGCCAGCTCGCTGCTCCTGGCGCTGCTGGCCAGCCTGGGCCTTGGCGCGGGCATCGCCTCGGTCGCGCCGGTGCTCAACACGATGCTCGACGGGCCGGAGGGCGCCAAGGGCCTCCAGCAGATGGTCATCGAGGCGAACGGCGCGCTGCGCGACTGGTGGCTGGAGCCGCAGGTGCCGCAGGCGGTCATCGACATCCTGCCCACCCGCCCGTGGCGCAGCGTGGTGGTGATCATGATCGGCATCGGCGCGCTCACGATGTTCAGCGCACTGGCGACCTTCGGGCACCAGTTCCTGTCGCTCACGGCGGTGTACCGGGCCTCGCAGCGCATCCGCGACCGCGCGTTCGAGCATGTCATCCGGCTGCCGCTGCGCACGGTCGTGGCGGGCGACTCGTCCGACATCTCCCGCCGCGTGGTCGACGAGACCGAGCGCCTGGCCGAGGGCTTCGCGGCGATCCTGAGCAAGGGCGCCACGCAGGTCGGCAAGGGGCTGGCGGCGCTCACGGTCGCGATCATCTTCGAGCCGCTGGTCACCGTCGTCTCGCTGGTGACGGCGCCGGTGCTCTTCCTGGTGATCCGCGCGCTGGGCCAGCGGGTTCGCCGGGCGCGCAAGCGGGCCTTCGCCGGGCAGGCCGAGCTTCTGGCGCGGGCCGGCAATGTGCTGCGGGGCCTGCGCGTCGTGAAGGTGCAGACCGCCGAGGGCGACGAGGTCCGGCGCTTCCGCGAGACCAACACCAAGGTCATCCGCGAGATGCTCAAGGCGCGGACCGCCCGCGCGCTGTCGAGCCCGGTGTCCGAGGTGGTCGCGATCACGGCCGTCGGCGTGCTGGCGGCGGTCGCCGTCAAGGCCGTGCTCGACGACGAGCTCGATCCCAAGGACTTCATGCTCGCGCTCATGTCGCTCGGCATCGCCGCCGCGAGTCTTCGGCCTCTGACGGGCATCATCAACGAGATCCAGGCCGCCGCCGCGGCGAGCGAACGCGTCGAAGAGATCATGGGCCTCGAGCCCGAGCCCGGCACGCGCCAGCGGCTGCCCGCCCTGCCCAGGCACCAGAGCTCCGTCGCGCTCGAGGCGATCACCTTCACCTATCCGGGCGCCGATCGACCGGCGCTGCGCAACATCTCGATCGAGGTCGTCCACGGCGAGCGCGTCGCCTTCGTCGGGCCCAACGGCTCGGGCAAAACCACCCTGCTCTCGCTCGTCCCGAGGCTCTTCGATCCAGACGCCGGCCGCGTCCTCGTCGACGGGCTCGACATCACCGAGCACGCCACCGACAGCCTCCGCCGGCAGATCGGCGTTGTCACCCAGGAGACCGTCATCTTCCCGGGCACCATCCGGTCCAACATCGCCTACGGCACCGAGCACGCCACCGAGGACCAGATCCTCGACGCCGCACGCCGCGCCCACGCCATGGCCTTCATCGACCAGATGCCCGAGGGCCTCGACACCCCCGTCGGCGAGCAGGGCCTCACGCTCTCGGGCGGCCAGCGGCAGCGGCTCGCTATCGCCCGCGCGATCCTGCGCGACCCGGCGATCCTCATCATGGACGAGGCCACCAGCATGATCGACGCCGACAGCGAGGCGAACATCACCGACGCGATCAACGAGTTCAGCCGGGGACGCACGACGCTCGTCGTCGCGCACCGGCTGAGCACGGTCGTCAACGCCGACCGCATCGCCGTGCTCGACGCCGGCCGGCTCATCGACCAGGGCACCCACAGCGAGCTGCTCGACCGCTGCGATGTCTACCGGACCCTCGCCCGCACGCAGCTCGTCGGCTCGGGCTGACCGGGCCACAAGGAGACACCACGGATGGCCAAGGGACAGAACCTGTCTGCGCACCAGCAGAAGATCGTCAGGCGCTACTACGACAACGCGGACACGATCACGATCACGAAGCTCCAGGAGCTCGTCACCGAGATCTATCTCGCCGAGGGCAAGAAGGCCGACACGCTCTGGAAGCGCGCGCACGATCATCTAAAGAAGACGAACCTCAAGCCGCAGGTGGTCGAGGCGATCGTGTCGCAGCGCGATGTGAAAAAGCTGGCCGAGCTCCTGACGACCGCGAGCGTGCCGAAGCGGTGAGCTCGTGCTCCCTCTCCCCAGCGGGGGAGAGGGTCGGGGTGAGGGGGCCTACGGGCCCGCGTGCTTACGCCCGCGGCTCTGTGTCCTGAACTCCTCGGAGCCGCGTGCGTGAGCACGCGGGCATGCTGCTTTCCGTCACAGCCCCGACACCAGCCCGGCTAACGCGATTGTGGGCGGGATGCACGGCAATTCCTGCACGAACCGCCCGAACGCGCGGCAGGCGACCCACCGCGTGGTCTCGTACTCCCAGCCGTGCTGCCCCGACCGGTCGGTGTGCGCGATGATCTCCTCCACGGGCCGCGTCAGCTGCACATGCATCACCAGATCGGCCGAGGTCGCGACCGGGTCGATCGTGATCGCGACGATGGGCCCCGGGTCGGGGTCCGCGGGCAGGCCGGTTTCTTCGCGCATCTCCTGCACGAGCTGGCGGAACACGCCGAGCCCGTCGAGAGTCGAGCGCGCGAGCGGCGGGGCGTCGATCCCGCCCGAGGGACCCAGCTCCCACAGCCCGCCGTAGATCCGCGTCGCGTGCGACCGCCGGCCGACCAGCACATGCCGCGTGCCCGCCGAGTCGAGCGCCGTCACCACGCCGGTGACCGAGAGCTGCATCACCGGCGGCGTCACGATCTCGGGCTTCTGGGCCTGCACGGCCAGCCGCTGGTACGAATCCCGATGCGCGCTGACCACTCCGTTGTCGAAGCCGAGATACGACAGCACAGGCCCGTTGAAGAGTCGGGGTTTCTCGGCGCGCATCGCGTGCCACCGTTCGACGACCTCCGCCGTCGGCTCCGGCGCGGGATCGTCCGCGATCTCGACGCGCACCGATTCGGGAGCAAGCCCGGGCGATGCAAACTCGATCAGCTCCGCGGCGATCATGCGAAAACGAGCCACTCGCGCGAGCGAGAGGTCGCCTCGCCCGCGTGAGCCGAGCGTGTCCCCGCGCTTGCGCGGGGGGCTCGTGCTGGTGGACGGGCGATCACGGGCCCAGCAGGCCGCCGAGGGGCCCGCCGCCGCCCGCGCCCTTGGGGATCAGATCCTCGATGCCCAGCCGCTTGGCTTCCTCGGCGACCATTTCCTGCATCACGCGCTGGCAGTTCTCGACGGCGGCGTTGACCGCCTCGCTCGTCAGCCGCTCGAGCTGGTGCTTGGCCTCGGGCGACGCGCCCACCGCCGCGAGCAGGGCCGGGTCGTACTCGATCCGGTCCACGCGCAGCTTGCCCGTCACCCACGCTCGGCAGATGCCCCCGCCCGCCTGCCCCTCGACGCGCAGCTCGCTCATCCGAGCGCCGAGCGCCTTCGCCGCGTCGGCGATCTCGTCCTTGCGCTGCAAGAGGCTCGCCATCGCGCTCAGATTCTTCATGTTCCCGAACATCCGTCCCTCCGTGACGCTCGTTCCGCGTCAGATCTCGCCCGACTCGTCGCGGGGCTTGGTGCGCACCGGCTTCACATCGATGATGCGCCCGTTGAACAGCTCCAGCGCTTTCTGCACGACCGGGTGATCGAGGTCCGGGAGCGCGGCTGCGGGCGCGGCCTCGCTCGCCTCGCCCGCCGCCGGCTCGGCGTCGCCCGAGACAAGCCGGGCCCGGATCTGCGTGCCCGAGAGCTCGGTCATGAGCTTCGAGAGGTCGTCGAGCTTTTTCTCGGCGGTGTTCCGCGCGTGGGCCGCGCAGGCGAGCTCCGCCTCGGTGTGGGTCAGACGGACCAGCCGCATGTCCGCCAGGAGCGCCCGAAGCATCATCGGCGCGACCCGCTGGAGCTGCTCCCACAACGCCGCGGCGTTCGCCGGCGCACCCGCGGCGGTCTGCGCGGGCGCTGACGAAACCGGTTTCGCGGCGGGCGGCGGTCGCGACGCGGCGGGCCCCGCGCCGGCCGACGCCCTCAGCCTTTTCCCGAGCCAGCCCCCGCACCGGCCCCCTTCAGCTGATTCAGAATCCCCGTCACATCAGCCAGCTTCTCGGTCATCGACAGCCGAACCACCAGCGCGTCCAGCAGCGCCCTTGGGTTCGGGCTGCTCTTCGCCGCCCGCTGCACGCCCTCGCACAGCGCGATCATGTGCACCAGCCCCGCCGGGTCGAAGTGCTTGGCCCGCTCGATCTCTTCTGTCCGCGCATCACCCGAGAGCTCGACGAGCGCCGTCTTCGGCCCGCACGCCGACAGCACCATCAGGTCGCGCAGCCGCTCGATCAGCGCCTCGAGCGTCTGGTCCACGCTCGTGCCCGACGCGACCAGCTCGCCCGCGGCGTCGAGCGCCGGCCCCGGCTCGCCCGCCACGAACGAGTCGATCACCCTGCCCACCAGCTCCCGCGGCGCCAGCCCGAGCAGGTCTTCGAGCAGATCCACCGTCAGCTTCTTCTCGCCCGAGGCCATCAGCCGATCGAGCAGACTGAGCGCATCACGCATCGACCCGTTGCCGAGCCGGGCCACCATCGCGATCAGCTCGGGCTCGGCCTTGACCTTCTCGTGCTTGAGGACTTCCGACAGCCGCTCGCCGATGACCGTGGCAGGGATCGCGCGGAAGTCGAACCGCTGGCACCGGCTCTGGATCGTCGGCGGCACCTTGTGCGCCTCGGTGGTGCACAGGATGAACTTCACATGCTCGGGCGGCTCTTCCATCGTCTTCAGCAGCGCGTTGAACGCCGCCGTCGAGAGCATGTGCACCTCGTCGATGATGTAGATCTTGTAGGGCCCGCGCATCGGGCGGTAGACGCTGTTGGCGATCAGCTCGCGCGCCTGCTCGACCGAGTTGTTCGACGCGCCGTCGATCTCGACCACATCGGTGTCCTGCCCGGTCATGATCGCGGTGTCGACCTCCGCGGTGCCGTTGCCGTTGAGCGCCTTGGCGAAGATGCGGGCCATGGTCGTCTTGCCCACACCCCGGGTGCCGGTAAAGAGGTAGGCGTGCGCGACGCGGTCGGCCTCGATCGCGGCCTTGAGCGTCCGGGCCACGGGCTCCTGCCCGACGACCTCGTCAAAGTCCTGCGAGCGGTACCGGCGTGCGAGTGCGGTGTATGACATGGCCGATTGTATTGCCCCCGGTCGGCCGCCCTCGCTCCGCGCGGTCTTTCCGAGCCGGCACGCGGCGCCGGCCCCGAAAGTGGATATGCTCGGCGTTCATCTCCGGGGAGTCAGACCATGGCCAGATCCGTGCTCGCGTGCGTTGTGTCCGCGTTGTCCCTGTTGCTCGTCGCCTGCGGCGGCGGGTCCGAGCCAACCTACGAGGGCCAGTGGGTCGTCGACCGCGACGCCATGAAGGCCGAGACCGAGACCAGCCTCAAAAAGGAACTCTCCGGCATCGCCGAGGACCTCGTCCAGCAGCAGATCGACGCCGCCCGTGCCGCCATCGACCAGACCCAGACCTCCCTCCGGCTCAATCCCGGGGGCACCTACTCGTTCGTCGCCACCTTCGGCAACCAGGCCCAGACGCGCAACGGCACCTGGAAAGCCGAAGGCTCGGGCATCGTGCTCACCACGCCCGGCCAGCCCGACATCAAGGCCCGCATCAAGGACGGCAAGCTGCTCATCGAGAACCCGAGCGGAACGGGACCGGCGAACACCGTTCTCGTCCGCGGCAACGGCTGATCCGGGTCACGACACCCGGTCATTCCGCGGTTCTCGGTCCTAGGCATCGCCCCGAAGATCGAGTAGGCTCATGGGATGGTCCGAGCGCTGACACCACCGCTTGCCGTCGCCGCCGCGGCGATGCTCGCCCTGCTCTTGGGCGGCTGCGCCTCCCGGCCCGCCGCGCCGATCGACAGCCGGGCCACGCTCGGCGAGTGGACCATCGCCGACGCCGCCGCCGGCTTCGGCGCGGGGGTCCGCGTGACCGACGCCACCATCAGCGTCACCGAGCGAGGCTTCGATCGCGTCACCACGATCGAGCGCGACGAGCGCCGCATCGAGGTCGGCGAGACGGGCTCGTGGAGGGTCGAGGGCGCCAGCCTTACGCTCGTGCCCGAGACGGTCACCGTCATCGTCACGCAGCCCGGCGATGTGTCGGCCGAGACCTTCGAGCCCGAGAACACCGGCGACGCGGCGGCACGGCTCAGCCTCGTGGGCGATCGGCTGGTGCTCGAGATGCTCGAGTCGGGCCAGACCGTCGGCCGGATCGCCTACCGCCGGGAACGCTGACGCCGGCGGACCGAGTCGCGATCGACCGACCCCAGCACGCGCGGCGCGAGCCCGCCGCCCACCACGCCCACCACGACCGCCGCGATCCAGAACGCGAACACGCCAAGCGACGCCGGCTTGAGCTCGTTGGTGATCCGATCGATCGCGATGTAGAGCGTGATGGGCAGCGAGACGAGGATCACGACCGCGGCGATGCCGAGTCCGATCAGCGAGCCGTGCCACCACTTCATGCGAGCCTCCAGCCGCGCCGGGGCCGAGGGGTCGATCGGGTTGGCGGCCAGGACACCGAAGCCCCGGACAACGCCGCTTATGGCTGCTGCGGTCAAGCCCTGACCAGGTTCACGGGCCACCCGTGCACCGGGCCCGGCCGCCAACCCGACCGACCTCGCAAGGTCGAAGCCCATGCTAGGCCGGGCCCGATCCCGGGCCGGCATGAACCGGGTCCGAGGCCCCCCCGTACACTCTCCCGATGTCCGTTCGCCCGAGCCAGCCCGCCATCCTCCCGTACGACCGGGCCGAGCGGCAGCGCAAACGCCTGCTCAAGATCGTCCGGGCCGGCTTCCTGATCGCCTTCATCACGGTCACCTTCCTCGCGGTGCTCGCGGCGACCGAGGACTACAACCTCGAGCGCGTCAGCATCGGCCCGTTCGCCTTCCTCAGCACGTGGTGGCTCACGACGATCCTGGCGGTGCTCTTCGCCGGCACCGCGTTCGCCGCCGACCAGCTCACGCCAAACAAGAAGATCTCCACGATCGGCGCGATCTTCTTCGGGCTCGTGGTCGCCATGCTCGCCTCGGTCGCGCTCGGCACCGTCATCGACCTCGTCGCCGAGCTGTGGGATGTCCGCACCGCCGACGGCACGCCGCCGGCGATCATCGAGACCATCAAGGTCCTGCTCGGCATCGGCATCGGCTACATCTGCATCTCGACCGTGCTGCAGACCCAGGACGACTTCCGCCTGGTCGTTCCCTATGTCGAGTTCGCCAAGCAGATCCGCGGCCCGCGCCCCCTGCTCATCGACTCCTCAACGCTCATCGACGCCCGCATCGCCGACATCGCGGGCGTGGGCATCCTCCAGACCACGCTGATCGTGCCCCGCTTCGTCGCCGAGGAGCTCCAGCTGCTCGCCGACAACGCCGACGCGAGCGTCCGCAGCCGGGGCCGGCGGGGCCTCGACGTCATCGCCCGCCTCCAGAGCGACCCGACGCTCGATGTCGTCATCGACGAGACCCTGCTCACCGCGCGCGGCGTCGACCGCATGCTCGTCGACCTCGCCCAGCGCAGCGGCGCCATGATCGCCACCACCGACACCGGCCTCGCCGCCGTCGCCGAGATCAACAGCATCGCCGTGCTCAACATCCACGCGCTCGCCAAGGCGTGCAGGCCCGTCACGCTCGAGGGCGAGTCGTTCAAGGTGCGCCTCATCCGCGTTGGCGAGCAGCCCGGGCAGGCCGTCGGCTATCTTGAGGACGGCACGATGGTCGTGGTCAACCACGCCGAGCACGCCATCGGCGCGCAGGTCCGTGTCAGCGCTCAGTCCACGATCCCCACCGCCGCCGGCCGGATGATCTTCGCGGCCCTCACCGAGCCCGCGTCCCCCGCGGAGCCGGGCGACGAGCCGACGCAGACGCCGTCAACGCCGTCCCCCGCGCCGTCCGAGAACGGACCCGAAGGCGACGCCGGCGGCGCGGCCCCCGACGAGCCGCTGCAACAGCACGATCCGTCCGAGAAGCCCGACGAAAGCGATCCCGCCGCCCCGCGCCGCACCCCGACCGGCCCGCTCGCCACCCCCAGCCAGCGCCAGCGGGCCGTCTCACGCCGCAATCCACGCCGCTGACCCGCCCCCCGGTGTCAAGCCGGGCCCGCCGCAACGGCTGCGCCGGTCGCAGGGCCGATCCCGCACCACAGGAACGACCCCAACCCCTCGTTGCAGGCATCGCATCCGGCGATGGTGCCAGCCTCGCGTGAATCCGATGTTGCATGGTAATGAGCAGGACCAAGCACACGGAGCCCCGCATGGACCGCACTTCCCATCGAGCCTTCACCCTCGTCGAGGTCCTGATCGTCGTGGTGATCCTGGGCATCCTCGCGGCGGTCGTGGTGCCCTCGTTCGCCAACGCCGTCGAGCCCTCGAAGCACGCCTCCTTCGCGACCAGCGCCCGAGCCTTCGCCCAGGCGATGCAGTACTACCGCGCCGAGAACGGCCAGTGGCCCGAAGACGGCACCTCGGGCCAGGCGCCCGCCGGCACCGAGGATCTGCTCGATGTCGACGCCTTCGAGTCCCCAACGCCCATCGGCGGCGTGTGGGACGGTGAGTCCGACCCCGCGGGCCTGGGCTACGGCGTCGGCGTCCACTTCAACGGCACGGGCCAGACCCGCGACGCGGCCTACATGGTCCTCATCGACGAGCTCATGGACGACGGCGACCTGACCACCGGCGGCTTCATGCAGTTCCCCGACAACCGCTACTACCTCGTGCTGGTCGGCGACTGAATCACCCCGAGCGCGGCCCGCTCGTCACGATCGCGTCGGCCTCGATCTCCACCAGAAAGCCCGGATCGATCAGCCCGCTGACCTCCACCATGGTGGTCGCGGGCTTGATCTGCGCAAACCGCTCGCCGTGCGCCCGCCCGACCGCCTCCCAGTCCCTGGCGATGTCCACGACGAAGACCCGCGTGCGGACCACATCCGCGAGCGAGCCGCCGAGCGCAGCCAGGGCCGCTTCGATCCGGTCGAGCGTCGCCCGCGTCTGCGCCGCCGCGTCGCCCGGGTGCCGCACCGCGCCGGTGTCGTCGGCCGCCACCGTGCCGGCGACGGCGATGTGGTCGCCCACCCGCACCGCCCGGCTGTAGCCCACGACCGATTCCCACGGCGCGCCCGAACCGATCTGCGTTCGCTTCATGGCCAACGCTAGCCCCCGCGTAGCATCGGGCATGCCCACCGCGATCTCCAGCGACGCCATCGCCCGACGCCGCCAGAAGGCCGGAGCCCTGCTCGATCTGCACGACGAGATCCTGCTTGTCGGCGCCGGCTCGCCCATCGCCATCCCCGGCGGCATGGACCAGGTCTTCCCCTTCGCGCCCCACCCGCACTACCAATGGCTCGCCGGCCACCGCACGCCGGGCGGCGTCATCGCCTACGACCCGCAGCACCACGAGTGGGTGGACTTCGTGCCCGAGACCACCGAGGCCGACCGCGTCTGGGAGGGCCGGCCCGACGCGCCGGGAGAGCCGCTCTCGGGCCTCATGCCCTGGCTGCACGCACGGACGGGCCGATCGATCGCCCTGCTCGGCTGCGCCGTCGAGGGTGTGCCGAGCGTGCAGCCGCTGAGCGAGGCGCTCGAGCCGAAGCTTCTGGCGGCTCGGCGGGCCAAGGACGACGAAGAGCTCGCGATCATCCGCCGCGCGTGCGACGCCACGCGCATCGCGTTCGAGGCGGCAAATGCCGCCATCGCGCGCGACGGCGTCACCGAGCGCGACATCGAGCTCGATCTGACCATCGCCGGCCGCCGCGGCGGCGCCGACGGGTTGGGCTACCACGCCATCGTCGCCGCGGGCAGCAACGCGGCCGTGCTGCACTTCTCCGCCACCGACCGCGCCGTCAGCGAGGGCGACTTCGTCCTCATCGACGCCGGCTGCCACATCGACGGCTACACCGCCGATGTCTCGCGCACCTTCGTCAAGGGCCCGCCCACCCAGCAGCACCGCGACCTCTACGCCATCGTGCTCGAGGCCGAGCAGTTCGCCCTCGAGCACTGCCGCCACGGCCAGGAGTTCCGCGAGCTGCACCTGCGCACCGCCCTGAAGCTCGCCGAGGGCCTCGTGCACCTTGGCATCCTCAAGGGCGAGCCCGCGGGCCTGGTCGAGCGCGACGCCCACGCCAACTTCTTCCCCCACGGGCTGGGCCACCTCGTGGGCTTGGGCGTGCGCGACGCCAGCGGGTTCCTGCCGGGCCGCGAGCGCTCCGACCGCTTCGGGCTCGCGTTCCTCCGCATGGACCTGCCGCTCAAGAAGGGCTTCGTCACGACCGTCGAGCCCGGGCTCTACTTTATCGAGCCCCTGCTCCGCCAGCCCGACCGCCGCGAGCGCTTCGCCGATTGCACCGATTGGGACGCCGTCGAGAAGTGGCTCCACATCGGCGGCGTGCGCATCGAGGACAACGTGCTCGTGACCGAGGGCGAGCCCGTGAACCTCACCGCCGGCATCGACAAGTCGTTCGAGAACATGATCGTTTCGTGAAGACGCCCCGAGGCCGGGCCGTGTCCTCTACGCTTGCGCCATGAAGCACGCCCTGACCTCCGCGATCGTCTCTGCTCTCGCCGGACCCGCCGCCGCCCAGGTGCACCTGCTCGACGACGACGACACGATCCAGCGCATCACCTTCGCCTCGTGCGCCCGGCAGGACGAGGACCAGCCGGTGCTCGACCGCATCGCCGCCGAGCGCTCGGATGTCTTCCTGTTCATCGGCGACAATGTCTACTGCGACCTGAACCGCGTCGTTCCCGAGAGCTACGAGGACATGAAGCGCGCGTGGGACGCGCTCGCCGTCAAGCCCCGCTGGCAGCGCTTCAGCCGAGCCCAGCCAGTCCTGGCCACCTGGGACGACCACGACTTCGGCCTCAACGACGCCGGCAAGGAATGGCTCGAGACCGAAGCCGGCTCGCACGCCAAGGGCCTCTTCCTCGACTTCTTCGGCGAGCCGCTCGACTCCCCACGCCGCCAGCGCGAGGGCATCTACGACGCCACCGTCGTCGGCCCCGAGGGCCGGCGCGTGCAGCTCATCCTGCTCGACACCCGCAGCTTCCGAACCGAACTCACCAGGAACCCCGCCGGCCGACCCGAGGGCCTCGGCCCCTACATCGCCAACGCCGACACCTCGGGCGAGCTGCTCGGCGAAGACCAGTGGCAGTGGCTCAAGGCCCAGCTCGAGCAGCCCGCCGACCTCCGCATCCTCGCCAGCAGCATCCAGGTTGTCGCCGACGAGCACGGCTGGGAGACCTGGGGCAACTTCCCCCACGAGCGCGATCGCCTCTACCGGCTCATCGACGACACCAACGCCTCGGGCCTCATCGTCATCTCGGGCGACCGCCACCTCATGGAGATCTCCAAGGACGACGCCGGCCCCTACCCGATCTACGACTTCACGAGCTCGGGCCTGAACTGGGACAACAAGCCCCGCGCCGTCACCGAGCCCAACACCCACCGCCTCGGCGAGCCGCTCCGCCAGATCAACTACGGCGTCATCACCATCGACTGGAACGACACCAACCCCGACGCCACCACCATCGCCCTCATCGGCCGCGGGCCCGAGGGCGAGACCATCCTCTGCCACGACCTCACCCTCAACGAGATCCAGGACCGCGACTGATGCTTGCACCGCGACCGTTCCCGCGGTACATTGCCCGCTGATGCACGCGACTGCCTGATCAGCTGCAACCACCGCCCAAGCGCCATCCACCGATGAGCCCGCGCGATGTCTGCGCGCACAAGGGCGGCCGCTCCAGACACAACTCCATCACCCTCTCGCATCCCGGTGCGTCGCTGCTGCGCGCACCGCTGGTCAGGCTTCACCAATGTCAAACCGATCCCGCTCCCGGCGTCACGACCGCCGAAACGAATCCGCCGGCTTCACCTGCATCCGCTGCAAGCTCGAGGTCCCGGGCGAGTCCTGGGGCACCAAGCACCGCAACCACTGCCCGAGCTGCCTCTGGTCCCGCCATGTCGACGAGAAACCGGGCGACCGCGCCAGCCCCTGCCGAGCCCCGATGGAACCCGTCGGCATCGAAGTACGACCCGAAGGCGAGTGGGCCATCATCCACCGCTGCACGGGCTGCGGCACACTCAAAGTCAACCGCATCGCCGGCGACGACGCCGAACGCGCCCTGCTGGCCTTGGCGCTGCGGCCGCTGGCAAGGCCGGCGTTTCCGCTGGACGATGCGAGGTGACGCCTCAGACGGCTTTGCTCCCTCTCCCCACCGGGGGAGAGGGCCGGGGTGAGGGGGTCTCCGAAGCCTTCCCGGACCCACCCTCACCCGACCTCGCTGCGCTCGGCCACCCTCTCCCCATGTGGGAGAGGGAGCAAAGACACCCCTTCCTGTACGCTCATCGCATGAAGAGCGCCAACTCGCATCATGTTGATCGCGCTCGATCACTCCGCAAAGACCAGACCCCGCCCGAAGGCATCCTGTGGCAGCAACTCAGAGGCCGACGGATGCAAGGCCTCAAGTTCCGCCGGCAGATGCCCCTCGGTCCCTACACCGTCGACTTCTGCTGCCCCGTAGCGATGCTCGTCGTCGAGGTCGACTCGATTTACCACGCCGGCCAAGAGGAGCAGGACGCCAAGCGCGACCGCGAACTCGAATCCCGCGGCTACCGGGTCCTGCGCGTGGCAGCGGGCGATGTCGTAACCAATCTTGACGGAGTGCTGTCCACCATCGCCCGAATCGCGGCCGAGAGGATCAGAGAGGCGGACAAGGCGGACAAGTCGTAGCCACCCGCTCCCTCTCCCCTCCGGGGGAGAGGGTGGCCGAGCGCAGCGAGGCCGGGTGAGGGGGACTCCGAGAAAGACACCGGAAACCCCCTCACCCCAGCCCTCTCCCCAAATGGGAGAGGGAGCAAGACCACGGCTCAGGTCACTCGCTGTCGAACGTGATCGTTCGAGCAGGCTTACCCGTCGCCGGGTCAAAGAAGATGAGCCGAGCGGCACCGGTCGGTGTAGCAGTATCGAGGCGAATGGAAGGCTCACCCGTATTTGGGTTGCGCATCTCCATCAGAGCATGGCCGGTGGGCGTGGTCATCAGTTCGAAGATGACCGAACCGTCTGTATCAAGAAAGTGAACGGCTGGGCTGTCAAATCCCACGGTGTCAATGCGAATCGCCCGTCCGGACGGGTGGTCAATCAGCACAGGACTGCTCGAAGCAACAGACAAATCAACCGAGTCACCAGCAAGCCCAACCAGTGCTGCGCCGCCAAGGCCTCCGAAGAGACCAGACACCAAGCCTATGACAGCGGTCTTAATCGCATCCGACAACATCGACCTCCTGGTCAATTGGGTCACACTGAGCGGCCTTTGCTGCGATGCATGCACAGTATGCGACTCTCGCGTTCTCCTTCGCCGCTTCGAGCTCGTTCGCGAGCACGGCAACGTCAATGGCATCACCAGCTGCAACCGCTCCGTTGCAGCCCAGCACGCACGCAAGGTAAAGAGCTGGCGTACCGAGAAGCGCTGGGGCACAACCCGCAAAGCACGCTGCATTCTTCCACGTAATGGGCGGTGCCTTTTCCTTTGCTTTCCTGCCAAACTCGTCAAGAGCGTCTGAAATCCGGCTAAGGTACTCCTGATTGCAGTCTGTATCGCAAATGCCAGGCGGACGCTGGTAGGGCGGCATGCTTCCATTCGGGTTCAGCCAAGGTAATCCAGGACCCGCGTTATTGAATTCCTGCAACAGTACAAGCAACCGGTCAGAGACAATTTCTACGGGTATAAGATAAAACAATCGCACTCAAGCGACCGGATCGATCAGTGAATGCTGAATAGCTATTGCCGGTTGACTGCCGTTCGGGCTAGAAAACTCTCCGATGAGCAAGTGGGCATCAGCAAGTGTTGACTGAATGCTGGTCAGTGCGGCCGGGTCAATGTCTGGCTGATTGAAATCGTACTCCGTCGCCCAGTGTGTTGTCCAAAACGTATCATTATTAGTGAACGTGCTAGTGGCTTCCTGCGCAGTAGATAGTGCGGTTCCAGACAGTTCGAATGTAAAGACATTGCCAACGCTGGATATCGCATGCGTTGCGGTAAGAATCTGCGATTGTGTAACTGAGAGATCCCAAAGCCAATCGTCCGTCGACATGCTTGGAGGCAGTACGGTAATTGATGTCGCAGAAACCGTACCTGTAGGTTCTGCCGACGTCGGCTGGCAAACTGCGTGAAACGCCACCGCACATGTTGAAATTAGAGCCAATAGCTTGTTCATTCTCGGATCCTTCAACCCTGAAACACGAGTGATTAGGAGCATACAAGGTCTACAGTACGCCTGTCTAGAGCTTCCGGAGTGAATCGACCAACTTTTCGATATGCCCCCGCTGATGCGCCGCCGACATCTGGATCCGCAGCCGTGCCGTCCCCTCCGGCACCACCGGGTACCCGAACCCGATCACGAACACGCCCAGCTCCATCAGCCGCTTGCTCATGCTGATCGCCTTCGCCGTGTCGCCCACGATGATCGGGCAGATCGCGGTGGGGGAGTCGATCACCTCGAAGCCCGCGGCCTTGATCTGCTTGCGGGCGTACGCCGCGTTGTCACGCAGCTTCTGCACGCGCTCGGGCTCGCGCATCAGGATCTCGATGGCCTTGTTCGCGCTCGCGGCGACCGTCACGGGCAGGGCGTTCGAGAAGAGCGTGGGCCTGCCGCGCTGCACGGTCAGCTCGCTGCCGCGCTTCGCGCCCGCGATGAACCCGCCCGCGCCGCCGCCGAGGGCCTTGCCGAGCGTGCCGGTGAAGTAATCGACCTTCCCCTGCCCTTCAAGACCCAGCATGTCGAAGTGTTCGTGCGTGCCTCGGCCCGTCTTGCCCATCACGCCGTGGCCGTGGGAGTCGTCAACGACGAGCATCGCGTCGAATTCGTCGCACAAGGCCCGCAGCTCCGGAAGCTTCGCGATGTCGCCCTCCATGCTGAAGACGCCGTCGGTCACGACCCAGATCTGCCCGGTGACTTCGCTGTTGGCTCGCGCGGCCTCGAGCTTGGTGCGCAGGTCGTCAATGCTCGAGTGCTTGTAGACGCCCTTGTGCAGTCCCTTCTTGATGATGGCCGCGAGCCGGATGCCGTCGATGATGCACGCGTGGTTGAGCTCGTCGGACAGGATCAGATCGCCCGGCTCGCCGAAGGTCGGATAGAGCGACTCGTTCGCCGTCCAGCACGACACGAAGGTGTACGACGATTCGGTGCCCATGTACTTCGCGATGGTGGCTTCGAGCGTCTCGTGCGGCGTGAAGGTGCCGCAGATGAAGCGAACGGATGCCGTGCCCGCGCCGTAGGTGCGCAGGGCCTCGACGCCCGCCTCGATGACTTCCGGGTGGTTGGCCAGGCCCAGGTAGTTGTTGCTGCAGAAGCAGAGCGTGTCGCGAAAGCTGCCGTCGGGTTGGCGCATCTTCACGACCGCGTCCATCGGCGAGTCGAGCAGCTGCAGGTGCTTGTACTGCCCCCCGGCCTCGAGCTGGGCGAGGGTCGCGTCGGTGCGGGCGTCGAACGGGCGTGCGGCGGTGGTGGGCATCAAAAACTACCTCCTTATCTCGACATCTTAGGAGTGATTGCATAGCATGAGGTGTACCAAACACAACCCCAATTTGAAAGGAGCGAGCCATGAACGCGACCCTTCAGATGACGACCCCTTCCACGACCGACGGGGTGTCAGAGCTGCGGGTTCCGGGTGCGGTGTGGGTCTCTGTTGCCACCCTCGGCGTCTTCGCCGTCGGGATGATCGGGATCGGTGTCACCGGACCCATTGAACTGATCGCCGGCGGCCTGCTCGCCGGCGTGGTGGCGCTCGGCCTGCCCTTCCGGCACCGCTGGGCGCACGCCATGGCGCTCGTCGCCAGCGTGCTCGCCCCGGTGCTGATGCTGCTGCTCGGCAGCGCGACCGAGGCCCTCATTGTCGCGGCCGTCAACGCCCTCATCGCCGTCCCGCTCATCCTGACCACCGCGTGGTTCTGGAAGCGTGACCGCCTGCCCGTGTGGCTCGCCTGATCGCACCGGCGCCCGCCGGCGCGGGCGCCGCGGTCAACTCGCGTGCCGGCTGTCCTTCGCACCCGCGTCCCATCGGGTTCTCCGGGACGCGATCGCGGCGGGCAGCCGGCTTTGTGCGCGTCAGCAGCCGGCGTTGAAGTTTGCGATCCACGCGTTGAAGTCCTGCGGCGTGCACAGACCGTCGCCGTTCTGGTCGCACGCGGCGCTCTGCGTGTTGAACGCGTTGATCCACGCGTTGAAGTCCTGCGGCGAGACCAGCCCGTCGCCGTTGGTGTCCGCGGCGCAGGCCTCGCTGATCTCAACGGTCAGCGTGATCGGCTGAAACCCGTCGTCGTCGGTGCTCACCGCGATCACATTGCCGGTGACCGGCTCGGTGCGCGAGACCAGGATCCAGCCCAGGTTCTCCGCCGACCCGTCGAGAAACCGCTGCACATCCGCCGCAAGTTCGAAGCTGATGACGACGCCGGCGTTCGTGCTGACGGCGGTCGCCGAGGGCGTGGGCTCGAAGTCGCCGCCAGGCGTGGCCCACGGCCCGCCGAGGCCGGTCTGCAGCCAAGTCGCGTCGTCCGCCGTCGCCGGCCCGCCCTGTCCGCCGGTGCTGCCGAGGCCGACAGTGGGCCCCTCGTTCCAGTCAGTGACGACGCGGAATGCGTCGAAGGTCAGGTCGAACCCACGCTGGCTGAGCACCAGCGCCTCGAGCGTCGCCGACACGACCGTTCCCGCGGGAAGCGACGACAGATCGAACCGCACCAGCCCGCGGCGCACCTCGTTCTGAAAGTTGTTGCCCACAAACACCCGGCCCGATCCGACCGCCAGCGACGCATCGTTGAAGATCGTCGCCTCCGCCGAGGCGTTCAGCGTGACGACGGTCTGGGCTCCGGCGCACGATGACAGCATCGCGGCGCACACACAAGCGGCTTTCGGACGCATGATTTGCCTCTTTCTCTCTCGCAGGGACGGGGATCGGTCGTCCGGCTCAGACCGCCGCGACCTCTTCCAGCGATCGCGGCGGCACAGCTACACACGATACACCGGCGCGCTCGCAGACCAAACGGGCCGTCGTCTGACTCGACAGGAAAATCACGGGCAACCCGCTGCCCGGGTGCGTCCCGCCGCCCACCAGCCAGCAGTTCCGCGTGCCGTTGAGCTCGTTCTGAGGCCGGCGGTGCAGCATCTGCAGCAGGTTATGGGCCAGGTTGAATGTCGCTCCGAACTGGATGTTGCTCGCCCGCCAGTCGTCGGGCGTCAGCATCAGCTCGGCCCGGATCCGCTGGCGCACGCCCGAAATGCCGAACACCCGCTCCATCTGGTCGAGCATCCGCTCGCGCGTGGTTCTGGCCTCGATCGACCAGTCGATGCCGCCGGCTTCGCCCACCTTGCAGTTGGGCGTGGGCAGAAGCACGTAGAGCGCCGAGTCGCCCTCGGGCGCCAGCGAGGGATCGATCGGTGCCGGGTTGCACACATACATCGACGGATCGGTCGTCATCTTCCCGAGGTCGGTGATGTCCGCGAGGTTCTCCTCGTACCGGCTCGTCACATAGATCGTGTGGTGCGGCAGATCGACCTTGCCCTCGAGCCCCAGGTACAGCATCGCCGTCGAGCACGAGTACTTCTTGCGATCGATCGCCTCGTCGGACACCGCGCCCCAGCGCACATCCTTGGGGATCAGGTTCTTGATCGCCCACGGCGCGTCGGCGTTGATCACGATGTGGTCGAACCGCTGCCGACGCCCGTCGACGACCACATGCGTCGCGGTCTGCCCCTGGAACACCACGCGCTCGACGGGCGACGAGGTGCGGATCGTCCCGCCCAGGTCGGTCAGCACCGCCGCCATCGCGCGCATGAGCGCGTTGCACCCGCCCCTGGGGTGCCAGATGCCGTATTCGTACTCGATGAACGGCAGGATCGTGAAGATGCTCGGGCAGTCGTGCGGGCTCATGCCCAGGTACTTGCTCTGGAAGCTCACCGCGCGCTGCACCAGCGGGTTCTTGAAGTACCGGCTCAGCAGCCCGTGGACGGACAGATGCGGGTTCAGGTGCGGCAGGACCTTGGCCGTCTCGAAGTCCGCCAGGTCGAACAGGCTCTTGATCGGCCGGCGCAGGATCGGCTCCATGAGCCGAAGCTTCGCGCGGTTGTCGCTGATGAACCTGGGAAAGTTCGCCGCGTCAGCCGGGTCGATCTCCGCCAGCCGGCGGGTCATCGCTTCGATGTCCTGCGTGCAGTCGAGGCTGATCGGCGCCTGGCCCTGCCGGCCCAGCAGCAGGCGGTACATCGGGTCGAGCCGCGACAGCTCGGCGTGCTCGTGCAGATCGTGCCCCGCCGCCTCGAAGATCTCCTCGAGCACATAGGGCATCAGGAAGAAGGTCGGCCCGCGGTCGAAGGCGTAGGTCCCGCGTTCCGAGGGCAGCTCGATCCGGGCCGTCCGCCCGCCGATCACCGGCTGCGACTCGAACACGGTCACATCCAGCCCGCTCGCCGCGAGCAGAAGACCGCAGCTCAACCCGCCCGGCCCGGCGCCAACCACCGCCACTCGCTGACTCATGGATTCCAGACCTCCTGTCCGGCTTTCGCGTCGTTGTTCGCGCAGGATGCACGCCCGAGGTCCACGATAGGTGACCCGTACACTCCCGCGTGCCGACCACACGACTCATCCCCGACTTCGCGGACCGCGTGCGGGCCGTCAAACGCTTCCGGGCTCTGCTCGCGGCGCAAGCCGACGATCTCGTCCGCCGAATGGGCGACGAGATCCACAAGCCCGGCTTCGAGGCGCTGGCCAGCGATGTGCTGCCGCTGCTCGCCTCGTGCTCGTGGCACACCCGGCACGCGCAGCGGGTGCTCCGCGATCGCCGCCCGCCCGGCAAGCCGCTGTGGCTGCTCGGCGTCAGCCACCGCGTGGCCCGCCGGCCCCTGGGCCGGGTCGCCATCATCGCGACCTGGAACTACCCCGTGCAGCTCGTGGGCGTGCAGATCGTGCAGGCCTTCCTGGGCGGCAACGAGATCATCGTCAAGCCCAGCGAGCGGTCGCCCGCGACGCAGGGCCTGCTGCTCGACCTGTTTGAGCAGGCCGGCATCGCGGTCGACCGCGTGCCCGCGACGCGCGAGGCGGGCGAGGCGCTCGTCCGCGACGGGTCGTTCGATCACCTGGTCTTCACGGGCTCGACCGGCGTGGGCAGAGCCATCGCCGGCGTGCTCGCCCAGCGGCTGATCCCGAGCACGCTCGAGCTGTCGGGCAACGACTCGGCCGTGGTGCTGCCCTCCGCCGACCCCGTGCTCGCCGCGAAGAGTGTCTGGTACGCCCTGACGCTGAACCACGGGCAGACCTGCATGGCGCCCCACCGCGCGCTCGTCGCCGAGGCGCACCTCGACCGCTTCCTTTCTGAGATCCGCGAGCTCGCGGCGAAGTCCGAACCCCGCCGCCTGATCGACGACGCCGCGACCGAGCGATGCCGAGCCGTGGCGCGCGAAGCGATCGCTGCCGGCGGCGAACGGGTCTGCGGCGACCCGAACGCCGAGACGCTCGCTCCCATCGTCGTCGCGCACGCGCCGGCCGAGTCCCGCCTGCACCGCGGCGAGCACTTCGGGCCGCTGCTCGCGGTTGCGGCGCTTTCAGACGAGCCACCTGCGCAAGCAAGGGGACCCGGGCGAGCCACGGCGTTCTCGGGTCCCCCAGCTCGCGCTGGGGGCTCGTCTGATTTCGACCCGCTCACGCTCTCGGTGTTCGGATCGACCGCCGACGCCCGGGCGTTCGCGTCGCGGTCGCGGGCGGGGACGGTCACGATCAACGACGCGATCATCCCGACGGGCCATCCCGGCGCGCCGCTGGGGGCCGCGGGCGACTCGGGCTGGGGCGTGTCGCGGGGCGTCGAGGGGCTGCTGGCGATGACAAGGCCGGTGTCGATCAGCACCACGCCAAAGCGGATTCGGCTGCCGCTGGATCCGCCGACCACGCCTGTGTCGAAGATCACGCCGTGGCTCCGCAGGCTCTACCCTGTCAAGGGCAGCGCGAAGCGCACGGAGGACCAAGGCGAATGACCACGCCACACGCCACGCATGTCGGAATCATCGGAGGCGGCCTGGCCGGCCTGTCCGCGGCGGTCGAGCTCGCCGGCCGGGGACTGAAGGTCACCCTCATCGAGGCCAACCGCCACCTCGGCGGCAAGATGAACCTCATCCAGGACCGGGGCTACAGCTTCGACATGGGGCCCACCATCATCACGATGCCCCAGGTCTTCCGCGGCATCGTCCGCCGCGCGGGCCGAAACCCCGCCGACTACTGCGACCTGATCGACCTCGATCCCCAATGGCGCTGCTTCTACGACGACGGCACGGTGATCGACCTGCGGCAGGACCCCGACCAGATGGCCGCCGCCCTTGATCGGCAGTTCCCCGACGCCAAGCCCGGCGCGGGCTACAAGCAGTTCCTCGACTTCAGCCGCCGCATGTACGGGCTCTCGGAGAAGGTCTTCTTCTTCAACGACCTCGAGTCCCCGCTCGACATGATGAAAAAGCCGCCGAAAGAACCGGGCATCATGCGCGACGCCCTGGGCATGCGCATGCACTCGACCATGGCGGCGACCGCGCACAAGAGCATCAACGAGCCGCACGTCGCGCAGATGGTCGAGCACTTCCTGCAGTACGTCGGCTCGAGCCCGTTCCTCGCCCCCGCCATCCTCAGCCTCATCGCCTCCGCCCAGACCGACCACGGCTGCTGGTACTCCATGGCGCCCGACGGCACAGACGGCGGCACCCGCATGATCGCCCGATCGCTCGAGCGCATCGCACGCGAGCAGGGCGTCGAGATCCTCACCGGCACCCGCGTCGAGCGCATCCTCGACTCGGGCGGCCGGGTGCACGGGCTCAAGCTCGAAGACGGCCGAACCATCAAGGTCGACGCCGTCGTCAGCAACTGCGATGTGCAGCGCACCAACCGCAAGCTGCTCGCCACGCCCGCCGGCCACAAAGAGGCCGACCGCATCGCCAAGAAGTACGAGCCCGCCTGCGCCGGCGTCGTGCTCTACCTGGGCCTCGACCGCCAGTACGACCACCTCGCGCACCACAACTTCCTGTTCAGCGGCGACTCGCAGTCGGAGTTCGGCGATATCTACCTCAAGGGCATCCCCGCGCGCGACCCCACCCTCTACATCGCCGCACCCAGCCGGACCGACCCCACCCAGGCCCCCGAGGGCTGCGAGGCGCTCTACATCCTCGTGCACACCGCCTACAAACGGCCCGGCCAGGTCTGGGACGGGCCCGGCGGGCTGCTCGAGCAGTACCGACCCGTCATCCTCGACAAGCTCAAAAAACACGGCATGGACGACATCGAACGCCACATCGCCGTCGAGCACGCGCTCACGCCCGACGGCATCGAACGCCTGTACAACGCCGAGGGCGGCGCGATCTACGGCCTCGCCTCCCACGGCCGACTCGGCGGCGGCTTCAAACCCCGCAACCGCTCCCGCGCCCTCAACGGGCTCTACCTCGCCGGCGGCAGCGCCAACCCCGGGCCCGGCATGCCCATGGTCCTCATGTCGGGCGTCACCGCCGCCCACGCGCTCTTCGAAGACCTCGGCATGAATGTCCCCCGCCCGCAGATCGGCCAGGGATTCGAGGGCGCCAAGCGCGCCGCGGGCGAGTTCCGGAACGCCGGCGTGGAAGCCAAGCCCGGCAAGCCCGCCGCCCAAGCCGCCTCCGCGTGAGCAGCGCCGGAGCCAGTTCAGGGGTGATCCCGGGTCGGTACGACCCAAGGGTCGCGCGCGTCTTCCGCCTCATCGCCCGGCGGATGATCGGCAAGAGCTTCCACGCCCTGCGCTTCACCCCCGGCTCGCTCGATCGGCTCGACGCCCTCGCCGACCACGAAGGCCCCGTCGTCGGCTGCATCACCCACGCCGGCTGGTGGGACCCCATGCTCGGGCTGCTCTTGCACATCGAGCGGTTCGCGCCCCACGGCCGCGACGGCGTCGCGCCGATCGACCGCGCTGTGATCGAGAGCGTCGGCATCTTCAAGAAGCTCGGGCTGTTCGGCATCGACCCGGACGACCCCGCCTCAAAGGACGCGCTCGCCGCGTACGCCCTCGATCGGCTGCGCACGATGAATCGACCCACGCTCTGGATCACGCCGCAGGGCCGCTTCCAGGACCCGCGCGCGAGCATGGAGATCCGCCCGGGCGTGAGCGCGATCCTGAGCCGGCTCACCAACGCCCGCGCGATGACGCTCGCCGTCGAGTACCCCTTCTGGGACGACAAAAAGCCCGAGATGCTCGCGCACCTCACCGAGATCGAGCCGCCGGCGCGTGCGGACAGCACGATCGCGTGGCACCGCGCGGTGTCGTCGGCGATGAAGCGGGCCGCGGGCGAGCTGGCGTGCGAGGCCGTCACACGCGACCCGTCGCGCTTCGAGACCTTCCTCGGCGGCGAGGGCGGGAAGACCTTCTTCATCTACGACTGGTGGCTCAAGGTCACCGGCAAGTCGACGAGCGACATCCGCACACGATCGAAGGACTCGCAACGAGCCCCTCGCGCAGGCGAGGGGACCCGCGGTGCGCGTGACCCCTTGCTCGCGCAGGGGGCTCGTCAGAACGGAGACAACCAATGACCCTCCTCGCAGGCCTGATGCTCTTCGCCGCGATGAGCTGCGCGGGGGCGCTGGCGATGGCGATCGTGAACCTGCGGCTCTACCACCGCCCGCCCGAGAGGCTCGACGACGGCGCCGAGCGCCCGCTGCTGTCGGTGTGCGTCCCCGCGCGGAACGAGGCGGACAACATCGAGGCGTGCGTGCGCTCGGTGCTCGACGGCACCTACACGAACTGCGAGGTGCTCGTCTACGACGACCAGTCGACCGACGCGACGCCCGACATCCTGGCGCGCATCGCGGCGGAGGACGCCCGGCTGCGGGTCGTCCCCACCGTGCCCCTGCCCGCGGGCTGGGCCGGCAAGCAGCACGCCTGCTGGCGCATGGCGCAGGCGGCGCGCGGCGAGTGGATGCTCTTCACCGACGCCGATGTGCGCTTCAGCCCGCACATGCTCGAGCGCACGCTCGCGCACGCGCACACGCTCAGGGCCCAGGGCGCCGAGGTCGGGCTGCTCAGCACGTTTCCGAAACAGATCACAGGGTCGCTCGGCGAGCGGCTGCTCGTGCCGATGATCTTCTTCATCCTGTTCAGCTACCTGCCCATGTGGCGCATGCGGCAGACCAACGACCCGAGCACATCCGCCGCCTGCGGGCAGTTCCTGTTCGTCCGCCGCGATGCCTACGACCAGAGCGGCGGGCACGAGGCGTTCAAGGCGAGCTACCACGACGGCATCAAGATGCCAAGGGCCGTCCGCGCCGCCGGCTTCAAGAGCGATCTGTTCGACGGCCAGGACCTCGCGCGCGTCCGCATGTACCGCGGCTTCGCGCAGAGCTGGTCGGGCTTTGCCAAGAACGCCTTCGAGGGCCTCGGCTCGCTGGGCCTGCTGGTCTTCCTCACCTTGGTGCACACCGTCGCCCACGCCGCCCCGATCGCGGTGTTCGTCGGGCTGGTGATCGCCAAGGCAGGCGGGTCGGAGATCGACGAATGGGCGGCGATGTTCGCGTTCCTCGCCGTGTTCTTCGCGATACTGGAGCGGTGGCTCCTGAGCGATCGCTTCGGGCAGGGCCCCTGGCCCGTGGTGCTGCACCCGCTGGGGGCGCTGGCGATGACGGCGGTGCAGTGGCACAGCTGGTGGTTGTCGAAACAGGGAAGACGGGCCTGGCGGGGCCGGGTGCTGGGCGAGGGCGACGGATCGGCGGGCGCCGCGGCATAAGCCGCCGGGCCCGGCGAAGTTCGGGCGATCCGACCGATATACTGCCTGCTCATGCTCCCCTTCTGGAACCGATCCGACCAGCTGAGCCCCTCCGAGCGGGTTCGGCGGATGCACGAGGCCTGGCTCGACCGCGCGATCCGCACCGGCCGGCAGCACCCGGGCATCCCTAAGCGTGAGGTCCGCCTAGGCGGGTTCGAATCGCTCATGCGCACGCCCGGCGGGCGCCTGTGGGCCAAGACCTGGTGGGACGACGCGCTGTCGTCCGGCCGGGCGCCGGGCCGCGCGAAGCGCCGACGCTAGCCGAACGCCGCACAACCGCGGGGCCCGCCAAGCCGATCTATCCTCCGGCAGTCCAGTTCTTCATACCGGCGGAGCAGACCATGGCCGATCCTTCAGCACCCGACGCGAACCAGACTCAGCGGCAGACCAGGCTGGGCAAGAAGTGGCTGCGCAAGTTCATCATCTTTCTCGTCGTCTCGATCGGGTTCGGGTTCTACGGCCTGTACGACGCCACCATCGCCTACCCGAACCGGGGGGAGAAGGACGCGAGCTACCGACTGCTCGAGTACCTCCGCGCCGCCGACGACGCCCACGGCCTCGCCCTGCCGCTGGGCATCCCCGAGGGCCAGACACCCCAGGAGTATCTCGACGCCCTCCACGAACGCGAGGAAGAGCTCTTCTCCAAGGCCAGCGGCGAGGGCGGCAGCGCCCGCGACGCCCGCGCCGACCTCGCCAAAATGACCTGGCTCGATTCGCTCGGCAAGATCTACCGCCTCACGCCCGACCGCGTCGCGTCCGACCTCGAAGGCAACCCGCGCGAGAGGCTCGCCGAGCTTGCCACCGAGTGGGAGAACAAGGACAACCCCAAGCCGCTGTCGTGGTTCGACATCCCGGTGCAGTGGCTGTTCACCTTCGTCGGGTTCGGGCTGGGCATCTGGCTGTCGATCCACATGCTGCGCGTGGCGCGTAAGACCTACACCTGGGACCCGGCCGAGCTGCGCCTGGGCCTGCCGGGCGGGCAGAGCATCGTGCCGAGCGATGTCGCCGAGTTTGACCGCCGCAAGTGGGACAAGTTCCTGTACTTCTTCAAGATCAAGCCCGACCACGCCGGGCTCGGCGGCCGGGAGATCAAGCTCGACCTGTACCAGTACACGCCGCTCGAGGACTGGTGCGTCGAGATGCACAAGCACGCACGCCCCGAGGATTTCGCCGACGAGCCGGAGGAATCTGCGCCCGACGCGGAGGAGGCGGTGGTGGAATCGGAAGCCCCCGAATCGGAGAAAGGTTCCGAGCCGGAGCCGCGGGCGTGAGCACGCGGGCCCGAACTCGTACCGCCTGCTGCGACAGGCCCGCGCGCCCACGCCCGCGGCTCTGAAACGCGACGGTCTGCATCAGGAGTCAGCATCACATGGTCTGGGTCGCGGCATCGGTCATCACGCTCGTCGGCATCGTCGGCGTGCTCGCGGTGATCGTGGGCCTGCCCGGCATGTGGGTGGCGCTCCTGACCGCGATCGTGTGCAAGCTGCTCGTGCCCGAGGTGATGCCCTGGATGTGGATCGGCGTCGCGGGCGCGCTGGCCGTGTTCGGCGAGATCGTCGAGTTCGGCGCCTCCGCCGCCGGCGCCAAGGCCGGGGGCTCGGGCCGGGCCGGCGCCTGGGGCGCGCTGCTGGGCGGGCTGGTCGGCGCGGTCCTTGGCACGATCTTCATACCCATACCCGTTGTTGGCACGATTGTCGGCGGCGCGGCTGGCGCGGGGCTGCTGGCGGTCACCTTCGAGAAGAAGTACGGCAAGAAATCCTGGAAGGACTCCACCCGCGCCGGGGCGGGCGCCGCCGCCGGAAAGCTCGTCTCCACGCTGCTGAAGGCCATCGTCGCCGCGGTGATGGTGCTGGTGCTCTGCGTTGCCGCCTTCTGGCCCAAGCCCGCGCCGCTCGAAGCCGCGCCGTCCGGTATGCTGAGTCCGGAGGCCGGGCCATCCCCGGCGAGAGCGATCACCAGCGACCCGGCGCCCGACGACGCCGGTCCCCCGCGGGCGGAGCCGGCGGGCACCCCGAGCGACACGGATGTCAACAGCGATGACAGACCGCCCGCAGGCGACAACCAACGTGACGACCACCCCAACGGCTGAGGGCGCCGAGCGCGTCAAGCACTTCGTGCTCGACACCAACGTGCTCCTGCACAACCCCAACGCGATCTTCGTTTTCGAAGAGAACCATGTCATCATCCCCTACCCGGTGATCGAAGAGCTCGACACCATGAAGCGGCGCGAGGACGACATCGGCCGCAACGCGCGCCAGTGCATCCGCCACCTCGACCGGCTGCGCGAGCTCGGCAAGCTCACCGCGCCCGTCGCCTGGGGCGACATGGAGGCCACCGCCGAGTTCAACCCAAGCGCACTCGCCGCCGAGGGAAAGACCGGCACCATCCGCATCGATGTCGTTGATCACGCCCGGCCCGCGGCGATCAGCAAGGACATGCCCGACAACCGAATCATCGCCGTCGCCTACGCGCTCAAGCTCGCGGGCGAGCCAGCGGTCTTCGTCAGCAAGGACCTCTCCGCACGCATCAAGGCCGATGCGCTCGGCATCACCAGCGAAGACTTCGAGAACCAGAAGGTCGACGCCGACCGGCTCTTCAACGGCTACTTCGACCTCACCGTGCCCGGCAAGCTCATCGACGACCTCTACCACGACAAGCAGCTCGGCCTCGACCGGCTCGCCGAGCACCTCGCCTACGAGGGCGTCGACGGGCAGACCTACACCCGCGCCTTCCAGCCCAACGAGTTCGTCGTCCTGCACGACGAGAACGACCCCAACCACACCGGACTCGCCCGCCGACTCGCCAGCCGCATGGCCGAGACCGAGACCATCATCCCCGTCACCGGGCCCCGAAAGCCCGTCTACGGCATCCTCGCGCGAAACGCGCAGCAGACCATGGCTCTCGATCTCCTGCTCGACGACGAGGTCCGCCTCGTCACACTGCTCGGCTCGGCGGGCACCGGCAAGACGCTGCTCGCGATCGCCGCCGGCATGGCCAAGGTCTTCAACGACGACCGCTACGAGAAGCTGCTCGTCGCACGCCCCATCATGCCCATGGGCCGGGACATCGGCTACCTGCCGGGCGACAAGGACGAGAAGCTCACCGCCTGGATGCAGCCGATCTTCGACAACCTGTCCTACCTGCTCACCACCCGCGGCGGGCAGCACGAAACGCCCGACAGCCACTCCACCGAGCAGCGCATCCAGCGCCTGATGGCCGACGGCAAGCTCGTCCTCGAGCCGCTCACCTACATCCGTGGCCGATCGATCCCGCACCAGTTCATGATCGTCGACGAGGCCCAGAACCTCACCCCCCACGAGATCAAGACCATCGTCAGCCGCGTCGGCGAGGGCACCAAGATCGTGCTCACCGGCGACATCGGGCAGATCGACAACCCGTACCTCGATCAGTCGTCCAACGGCCTCGCGTATGTGGTCGAGAAGATGAAGACCATCGGCATCGTGGGCCACATCACCCTGTCCCGCAGCGAGCGCAGCGAACTCGCAAGCGTGGCGGCGCAGCTGCTCTGAATCGAGTTCAGACGAGCCGCTCGCGCGAGCAAGGGGTCAGCGCCTCGGCGGAGCGCGAGCCGGCTGACAGATGGTGCTTTCGGTTCTCCGCAGCGCACGAAAAACCCCCGCTCGTCGGCGGGGGCATGTTGGGCATGGTGTGCGTTGGGCTGGCGTGGCCGGGTTACGACGAGCTGTCGCTGATCTCGCTCTCGGCCTGGATCGCGTCCTGCACGCGGGCGCGTTCGCTGTCGAAGAACGCGCGCCAGGAGGCGTTGGACTCGAGGATCATCGCCTGCCGGAGCATCCGCAGGTAGTTGTCGTCGGCGATGCTCAGCAGGTGGCTGGCCTTGGCCTTGCCGCGGATGGCGGGCATCCAGCGGGAGTCGATCGCCAGCGCCTCGTTGAAGTGGCTGATGGCGTCGCGCGGGTAGCCGGCTTCGAGCCAGAGCCGGCCGCGGTTGCCGTGGACCTCGGGGCGTGCCGGGTCGACCTCGATGGCCTGCTTGTACACCTCCTCGGCGTCGAGGTAGCGGTCCATGGCGACCAGCGCGTTGCCCAGGTTGTTCAGCGCCCCGGGCTGCTCGCGGAAGATGCTCAGGGACTTTCGGTAGAGCGTCTCGGCCTGGGTGTAGTCGCCGGCGAGGAAGGCCTCGTCGGCCTGGGCGGTCAGCTGGCGTGCGTCGGCGACGGTGCCGCCCGCGCCGATGGCGCCCCCGCGCGAGCCCGTGCTCCCGCAACCCGAAAGGCCCAGCGTCGCCGCGGCGAGCACGGCGACTGCGATGCGGTTCGTCGTCTGATTCACGAAGTGGTCTCCAAACGGCTGAATCTCACGCTGAGCTCCCACCCGTCGCGTGCTCGGTTGGGCTTGAGGTCGAACCACTCCACCCGCATGCCCAGGATGCCCCGCTCGACCGAGTCGAGCCAGCGCAGCAGGCCCGTGGGCGAAGGATGCGGCACGCCCGTGTACTGGTAGGTTCTTCGGCTGATCCGCTCGTTCACTTGGCTTTCCCTCGCCGTTGGGGGCTCGAGCGTGTCGAGCCCGGCGCGGGTGGCCAGCCGCTGGATCTCGGTCTGGGGCGTGCTGAGGGGCGGGAAGGGTCCGATATCTCCGGTTTCGGGCGGCTCGCGAAGGGCCACGATCTCGTCGAGCACCAGCGTCAGGCTGGCGTCGATGCCCTGCGCCGAGCGGAGGGTATCGATCGCGTCGCTGCGCTC
>DAIOTV010000007.1:58594-62113 GCA_036751825.1 Phycisphaerales bacterium | reverse complement strand
GACGAACTTCACGCCTTCGAACGCATCGGCCCGCAGCACCTGGCCCAGCTCGTAGCTCGCGTCCGAGTTCTCGGTGCGGAACTCGATGTGGTGGTGCTTGGGCGTGGTGCCCGCCTTGGCGTCGTGGGCCATCAACGGGATCGTCGCGTTCCGCGGCTTCCGCTCGCCGTAGCCGATCTGCACGCCAGAGTACCCATCGGTCTCGGCGGTCTTCACCTGGGTGACGACGCACGGGCCAAGCTCGATGACCGTCACGGGCACGCTGTTGCCCGCCTCGTCGTACACCCGGGTCATCCCGAGTTTCCGGCCCAGCATTGTCGGCCCACTCTGGAGCTTGCTCTGGCTCATTGCTTCACGCTGCCCTTCGTTTCACCTGGTTCGGCCTTACTCGCGTTGCGATGCCCAGAGCAGGTCAGGGACTCACTTCCACCTACAACAAAGGCCCGGTCCTCGGGACTAGGCCTTGATCTTCACGAACACACCCGCGGGCACAACGAGCCTATTGAGCGCCTCGACGGTGCGGGCGTTGGGCTCGAAGATGTCGATGATCCGCTTGTGCGTGCGGATCTCGAACTGCTCACGGCTCTTTTTATTGACGAACGGGCTCCGGAGCACCGTGTACTTCTCGATGCGCGTCGGCAGCGGAACCGGGCCGCTCACCTTGGCGTTCGTGCGTTTGGCGTTGTCGACGATTTCTTTCGCCGACGCGTCCAACGCGATGTGGTCGTACGCCTCCATCCGGATTCGGATCTTGCCGCCGTTCATCGAGCCACACGCTCCTGCTTCCCCTCGCCAGGGCGAGAGAACAACTCTGTGCCGTCAAAGTGTCGCGGCACGGACAACCTCTTCAACCGGCGGGACCGACCCGCACCCGGTCTACGATGATCAGACTGCCGGTTGAAGGACCGACCAATCCACCAGCCACCCCACCGGCAGCGCCGTAGAGCGGACTGCAAGCGTAGGCCCATGCCCCGACGGGTCAACGACTGAAGACGATGTGGTCGAAGAAAAACACAACGGATCTTCAAGAACCCGCAGCCGACCCAGCCCCCGAGAGGAACGCCGCCGTGCCAACGCTCCCAGTTCCGACGCGCCTGCTCGCCGCTCTCGCGGCCCTGCAGCTTATCGCCGCTCACCCGACCGCCGCAGCCGCTCAGGATTCCGATCAAAGTCCTATCGAGTTATCCAGTCGGCCGTTCGAACTGGGCGGCCTCGGTGTCAGCTTCAACCTGCCCGTGGGAGCGACGGCCACCACGAGGCGGATGGGCACCGAAGTCCAGGCCGATGTTGTCGGCCCGGACAACAGCTACCGCGTCAGCATCACCAGCCGATCCTCCTCCAACACCGAATTGACCGCAGAGGCCGCCGCCGAGTCGATCCTGCTCAACCTGAAAGAGGCCTACGGCATCGAGGACGGCGACGCTAAAGGCGTGACCATCGCAACATTCGCTCAGGAGCTTCGCACCGTGGAACCTGTGGCGTTCTCGGGCGGCGAAGCGCACAGGTTCTTTCTTCAGCAGCCCGCCACCGCCGCGCAGGCAGACACCGTCCGCGGGGTGGCCGTGATCGATCTCGGGCGAGGACGCATGCTCGTGTGGGACGCCACCGCCAGCATCGACGGGTTCGAGGCCCTCGCGCCTTCGTTCGATGCCATGCTCAGCACGGTGCGGTTCGAGAACCCCGAACTGCGGTTCGCCGACCGGGGCATTGCCGTCACCGCCGGCCAGCGCGTCCTCGATTCGATCAGCACCGACACGCTCCGCCGGGCGTTCGAGAAGACCGGCGAACGGTGGTTCCGGCTCTACGAACCCGACGGCGAAGACGATCGCGAAGTCGGCTATCGACGGGTGACCACATGGACCGGCACCCGCGACGAGATCGCCCCGTCGTCCCGTGCGTCGGCTGGCTCGACCGATCCGACCCCCGGCATGCTCATCCGCATCGAAGCCAGAACCCTCGGAGACCTCAGCCCACAGACCGGCACCCAGATCATCTACGACTCCAGGGGCACCTACTGGGTCAGCGAAGACCTCAGCGCGGAGGCCTGGAACCTGTCGATCGCCATCCGCGACGGTCGCCGGACCACCACCCTTTCAGAAGTCGGCGCCCGCAAAGGCTTCGAAGAGCTGGTCGTCACCGCCCAGGCCCCCAGCGGCCGGAGCGAGACCACGCGCCACCGCCTCGAGGGCGAGGGCTATCTCCCCCAGCCGCTCGCGCTGATGCTCCCCCACTTGCTCGCCGACGCCGAGACCGCGGGCGATTTCGGCTTCTACGCCTACCGCTCGGACACGAGCGCCGTCGCGTACCGCGCCGATACCCTCCGGCGGGCTGACGACGGTCAGGGCTGGATGCTGCGAAGCCGCGTCGCCCCGGGAACGCCCGAACTGGTGAAGTTCCTGGATGACGACGGAAGCATCCGACGGGAGCAGCTTCCCGACGGCAAGGTCTGGGACCCGATCGACTCGGACGAGCTGATCAATCTCTGGCGGCGGAAGCGGCTGCCCTTGGAGTAGACGAACAGCAGGTCGCCTTCGTCGCCTCGGCTGCCGGGCTCGCGCAGCAGTCGTGCGATGCATCGGCGTCCGGGCCTCGCAGCAGCCTGAGCAGCCGCGGCTGAACGACCGCGTAGGTCAGCAGCGCCGCCAGAATGGCGCCGCCGATCGCCGAGCCGCCCGTGTGCTCGGTAAGCGGCTCGGCCGTGGGCTCCCAGCCGCCGCCCGTGGCGAGCCATTGCAGAGCCCAGCCGGAGAGGAACGCCACGACCGAAATCGACCCGACGTACACGATCAGCGCGGTGCGTCCGAGGTCTTTGAGCACCCACGCCATCGCCGCCGGGTTGGTCGCCGGGCCAGCCAGCAGAAAGGCCAGAGCCGGCCCCGGTCCAAGACCCTTGGCGACGAGGATCGCGACCAGCGGGGTTGAGCCCGTGGCGCACACGTAGATCACGAGGCCGAACGCCATCGCGGCGAGGATCGCCACCGGTCCATCACCCATGCCGTCGGCGAGCAGCGAAGCGGGCAGAAACGCCCCGAACGCTGCCGAGAGCAGCAGGCCCACGACCAGCCACATCGCGAGATCCGCGGGCATGTCGACGAAGCCATACCGAACGGCTCTGACAAGCCGATCGCCGATCGGGCGGCGCTGGCGTGCGCCGTCGCCGGCCTTTGCGTCGTGCTGGTCGAACCGGTTCGCGCAGCCGCAGTCGGTGCCGCAGCCACCCGAGGGCTGGCCCGCGATCGGCAGCGGCTTGTCGTCCTTCGCGGTGAACGCGTCGACGAGGAGGCCGGCCGTGATGGCGCTCAAGGCGGCACCGATCACGCGAGCGACCGCCATGACCGGCCCGAGCAGCGCCCAGGTGAGGCTGAAGGCCGGCACATCGATCTCGGGGGTCGACACCGCGAAGGCCGTCGCGGCCCCCTTCGTCGCCCCCTGCCTGCGCAGCTCGGACGCGGCGGGGATCACGCTGCACGAGCACAACGGCAGCGGCGCGCCGAGAAACGCCGCGAAGGTGATAGAACC
>DAIOTV010000007.1:0-58584 GCA_036751825.1 Phycisphaerales bacterium | reverse complement strand
GCTGCCCGGCGAGCCACCGCTGCGGGACAAACTCGTGCAGCAGCCCGGCGATGCCGAAGCCGAGCAGCAGCCACAGGCCGGCGTCGCCGAGGATGCTCCCCAACGCCTCCAAGAATCGCGACAGCATGTCCATACCCGGGCAGACTCCCTCGCGCTCGATCTGCTGTAGTATCTACCGGTTCGACGCCAGACTCTCGGAGATTCCCATGCAACGCCGAATTCCGCCCGCCGCACTTCGATTCTCCCTTCTCGCCACGCCGATCGCGCTCGTTCTCGCGACGGGCTGTGGGTCGACGGGCACATCCGTGGCCGACGCCGCCGCCACGCCCCGCTCGATGGAGCCGGGCCCCGGCGGTGCACCGTACGCCGTCGTCGACGGCGAGGTTGTGCCCGTGCCCGACATCCCGATGGGCGATCCCGCCACCATCGCGGCCATCCTCGACGAGGGCAAAAACCGCAACCAGGTCATGGACCACCTCAACTACCTCTGCGGCACCATCGGCCCGCGGCTGACCGCTTCGACGGCGCTCGAGCGGGCCAACTTCTGGTGTGCCGAGCGGTTTGAAGCCTGGGGCCTCTCGAACGTCGAAAACCGCGTGTGGGCCGAGGCAACGCTGCGGTTTGACCGCGGCCCGTCGTACGGCCGGGTCGTCGAACCGTCGGACAACGGCGAGTTCACCGACGCACGCAAGCTCGAGTTCACAACGCTCAGCTGGGCGCCCGGGACCGAAGGTCCCACGCGAGGCCCGGTCGTCCGCATGCCCACCACACTCGAGGAGCTCGAGGCAGCCCGCGGCAGCTTCGGCGGCGCGTGGGTGCTCGTCTCGCCCTACCAGGGAGGCCGCGAGGGCGTGCGGGGCGTCGGCCTGGCGATGGCGGCGCGGCACGTCCTGCACGCGGAGGTCCGTCAGGCGTTGGACCGCGGCGAAACGATCACGCTCGCAACTCCCGCGGCGTTCCCCAACGACGGAGTCTCGGGCGCCTGGACGGGCACCGCCGAGGGCCCATCGATCCCCAACGGCGTCACCGACTTCACCATGACACTCACCATGGCGGACGACGGGACCGTTACCGGCCAGGCCGGCCTGCCTGCCCTGGGATTCACCAGCGCCATCGCCAACGGAACCTTCTCCGATGACGCCGTCAGCTTCGACTGGCCCACGCCCGTCGGCGAGAGGTCGATGACCTTCCTGCTCGTCGACGGCCTCGCCGCGATGCAGGCCGCCGACCCCGAGAGCGGCGAGATGTTCACGTTCGAGGCCGTCCTGCAGCAGCAGGAGCGCAGCGAGCCCCAGGACCTGGACCGCTACATCGCCCAGGAGATCCTCGCCGAAGGGCCCGCCGGCTTCGTGTCGAGCTCGCGTGACGAGCGCGTGTGGACCACCTCCGTGAAGCGGGGCGAGGACCTGCTCAACCTCACACGGGAGGATGTTGGCCAGGATGTCGAGGTCAACGTCCGCGACTCCGACTATCGCTGGATCAACTCCGACCTCGCCGACGGCCGGCCGGTGTACCTCGAGTTTGATCTCAGCCACTCGTTCGAGGACGGCCCGATCCCGCTGTACAACACCATCGCCGAGATCCCGGGCACGGAGAAGCCCGACGAGGTCGTCATCGTCTCGGCGCACATCGATTCATGGAACGGCCCAGGCAGCCAGGGCGTGCTCGACAACGGCACGGGCACCAGCGTGACGCTTGAGGCCGCCCGCATCCTCACGGCCGTCGGCGCCCGTCCCAAGCGCACCATCCGCTTCATCCTGTGGACGGGCGAAGAGCAGGGCCTGCTCGGCGCGCGGGCGTATGTCGCCTCGCTCACCGAAGAAGAACGCGCCAAGATCGTCGCCTGCCTCGTCGACGACGGCGGCACCAACTACCAGGGCGGCTACCCCGCGGCGAGCGTCATGGTCCCCTACCTCGCCGCCGCGAGCGCACCGACCAACGGCCAGTTCTTCAGCACCATTGATCAGCAGCGGCTGCTCAACGACGACAACCCCGACAACGACGCCCGCGCCGGCTGGCTCGAGTTCAACGTCCGGGACACCGGCGCGACCATCAACACCCACAGCGGCTCCGACCACGCGGCGTTCAACGCCGTCGGCATCCCCGGTTTCTTCTCCGATGAGGTTGGCCGAAGCGACTACCGCTTCGGCTGGCACACGCAGAACGACCGGCTCGATCTCGCGATCGAGGAGTACCTGATCCAGTCGGCAACGAACGCCGCGATCGTTGCCTACAACCTCGCGTCCGCACCGGAGATGCTCCCGCGGGCGCCCGGCAACGAGGGCGGCTGATCCCCGGCCCGCCGCTCAGGCCCGACCGACTCAGGGAGACCCGATGGCGACGGAACGCCTGCTCAGCCCGGAAACGACGCCCACCGATCTTGAGCGAGCCAGCGATGCCGGCGGCAACCCGCTCCGGCCCACGCGGCTCGCCGACTACGTGGGGCAACGCGACCTCATCGAGCGGCTGTCGATCGCCATCCAGGCCAGCCGAAAGCGCGGCGAGCCCATCGAGCACCTGCTCCTCCACGGCCCGCCGGGCCTCGGCAAGACCACGCTCGCGCATGTCATCGCCAACGAGATGGGCTCAACGGTGCACGCCACCAGCGGCCCGGCGCTTGCCCGTGGCACCGACCTGGTCGCGACGCTCACCCGGCTTCAGCCTCACGATGTGCTGTTCATCGACGAGATCCATCGTCTGCCGATCGCCGTCGAGGAGTTCATCTACCCGGCGATGGAAGACTACCGGATCGACGTGACGATCGACTCGGGACTGCACGCGCAGACCGTGCAGATCAAGTGCCCGCCGTTCACGCTGATCGGTGCGACCACGCGCGCCGGCCTGCTCAGCTCGCCGCTGCGGTCGCGCTTCGGGCTCGCGCATCACCTGCAGTACTACGACGACGACGACCTGCTCCGAATCCTGACGCGGTCGGCGGAGATCCTCGGCGTTCGCCGGGCCGCCGAGCCGGCCCTGCACCGAATCGGCTCGCGCAGCCGGGGCACGCCGCGCATCGCCAACCGCCTGCTCCGCCGCGTGCGCGACTACGCCGATGTGCGGGCCGAGGGCGTCATCGAAGACAGCGTTGTCGATGCCGCGCTCGAGCTAGAGGGCATCGACGCGATCGGTCTCGACGAGTTCGACCGCGCGTACCTTCGGACCATCGCGACGACCTACGCGGGCGGGCCTGTGGGCCTCGAGGCCATCGCGGCCACGATGAACCAGGACGCCGGCACGCTCGAAGACATGATCGAGCCATTCCTGCTGCAGTCAGGGTTTCTGGCGCGGACCCGCCGGGGCCGCAGGCTCACGCAGGCCGGTGCCGATCACATCGGCGTGACGCTGGCGGAATCCGACGAGGCCGAGCTGTTCTGATCGACGGCATTGCGGACCGCGTCCCGTGCCCAGCCCAGGCCCGACCACAGCACGCACGCGTAGCACACCAGCGCGCACCACATCGCCCCGCTGACCGACCGCCACGCGGGCAACGCGACCTCGGACGACCAGGTGTCCCCGCCGCCCGGCGGCAGTGTCATCCCGAGGAACGCGACCACCACGCCGACGATCGGCACCGCCCGCGCCGGCCCGTTGCGGACGAACGCAAGGACCACCGCGGCCTGGTAAACGAGTGTCATCAGCACCATGTGCCGCACGGTCGTCTGCGGGCTCATCGCCATGGCGCAGACGATCAGTCCGAGCCACTCGAACACGCCGAGGTGCCGACGCGCCGTGTCGCCGGGTTCTCCCCGCCAGAAACGGAAGCCTCGCGAGGCGTACATCCACCACGCCGCGCCCACGAGCAATCCGCCGAGCCCCGCCGCGATCAAGGGGACCGCGATCTCGGGCAGGCCGAAGGCCTCGGCACGCTTGGCGGCGAACGCCGGCAGCGAGATGTTCAGCTCCCACGTCAGCGAGTGCACGTTCACGCCGCCGGTGTTCTTCAGGTCCGGTCCCGCATCGACCACGTGCACCAGCCGCCCGAGGCTTGTGCGGACGAACTCGGCGTTGCGCTCCCACCCGAACACCGTCGCCGGCAGCAAAAGCCCCGCGGCCGCCCCCGCGAGAACACCGATGCACAGCCGAACGCGACGACGAACAAACGCGAAGGGCAGCACGATCAGCGACAGGTACTTGACGTTGGACGCCAGCCCGGCGGCGAGCCCGGCGAGCAGCGGCCGACGATCGAGCCAATGCAGACCGACCGCGAAGGCCAGCAGCAGCAGGCCGTCGGTCTGGCCCTGCTCGAGCTGCCACCGCATCTGATCGAACGCGGGCACCAGGCCTCCAGCGACCACGCACACCACCGCGGGCGCTCGCGGCTGCACACCGAACCGTCTGAGCAGCGTGCGCGCCGCAACCACGAATGCCGCCGCGATGACCGTGGCGTTGACCCCGAACCAGGTCAGGTACGCCGTGTTCCGCTCCAGGCCCGCGATCGGCTGGAACACCGCGGCGATCAGGGGCGGGTAGATGTAACCCTTGCGGAACGACTGGTACGGATCCTCGCCCTCGCCCGCCGCGGCCGCGGCCCGGTAGAAATGGTCAAAGTCCCGGTGGTTCGTGCTGTCGCGGCTGTGCTTCTGCGTGTGCTTAATCGCACGGTACGCGTAGGAGCCGCTCGCGCCCACAAGCAGGACTACGGCGAGCGTGACGAGCCACCGCGGCAGCCGCGGCTCGATCACGCGCTCCGCTCCTCAACGCCCGCGGCCTGGCGCGAGACGCACGCTTCGCGGCGGGGAAGGTTCAGCTCCCCGTAGTCCCGGAAGCGGATGCGGGCGGCCTGACGCAGCATCTTGAGGCCATCCACGATCGGGCTGACCTGGCTCCCGTCGACATGAACCCATCGGATGCCCACCTCGCGCACCCGCGCGCCGAGACGCTGCGTCAGCAGCAGGTGCTCGAGATCAAAGGCGAACCGATCCTCGACGCCGTGGGCCGCGATCGCCTCGGCGACGTCGGCGCGGTAGAGCTTGAAGCCGCACTGGGTGTCCCGCGCGAGCCGAAGCCCGAGCACGAGCAACGCCGACTTGAAGATCAGCCCGGTCAGCTTCCGGAACCCCTGGGCCTGGACAATGGCCCCCTCGGCGGACCGCGAGCCCGCGACCAGGCCCACCTCCCCCTTGGCGTGCTCAAACAGCTTGTCGACCTCCATCACGCGGGCGGCGTTGTCGGCGTCCATCATGAGCCGCCACGCGCCACGCGCCTCCGCGAGACCGGCCCGCACGGCCGCACCCTTTCCCCGGTTTTTCTCGAACCGAACGAGGGTCACCCGCTCGATGGTCCCCTCACCGACCTCCGTCAGAAACGGCTGCACAGTCTGCACCGTGTCGTCGGTCGAACCGTCGTCGACGAGCACGACTTCCGAGGGCGTCGGACGATCGCGGAGCGTGGAGATCACGTCCAGCATCGTTGGACCAATCCGAGCGGATTCCCGGTACATCGGGATCACGACGGAAAGCAGATTCGGCGGCGCGTCCTGCACACAGAACTCCGGGGCGTCGGGTCAGCGTTTGGCACCGGCCCCGAGCTTGGCGGACGCCTCGTCGTCCAGGTACAGGAAGCACCCGCAGCTCGGGCAATTGGTCAGCACGCCGCTGAGCAGCGAGTTCAGCTGCTCGACGGGCAGCGTCATCATGCAGCCGGTGCAGGAGATCTCGTGGCGACGCTTGTCGAGAACCTCGATGCTCGCCATCGCGTCCTCGTCGCGCTCCTCGAGCAGCTTCTCGAGCGCCGCGAGCGTCTTGGGGTCGACCTCGCCGGCCACCCGGTCGCGCTCGGCCTGCAGCTGCGCGACCCGGTCCCGGATCTCGTCGCTCCGCTGCGAGCGGTCGGTGGCGGCGATGTCGCGGATCTTCGCGCGGTCGGCCTGCTGCTGGCTGGCGCCTTCAAGCTCGGCCTTAACCTGATCGACCTTCTCGAGCAGCCCGATCGTCTCTTCCTCGACCCGGCCCCGCTCGACCTTCTGGCCGTTGACCTCGACCAGCAGCGCCTGGTACTCCTTGTTGGTCGACGCCGTGTTCATCTGCTGCCGCAGCTTCTCGATGCGCTCATCGAGCAGCGCCATCTCGCCCTCGCGCTCCCGGGCCGAGGCCTCGAGCTGGCGGAGCTGCGAAGCCAAGGACTGCCGCTGGGAGCCGATGCCCGTCAGCTGACGTTCCTGTTCTTCAAGAAAGCGTTCCGCCGTCCGCAGACGGCTCTGGAGGCCCCGGAGCTGCCGCTCGATTGTGTACACCGCCAACAGCTTCTCGATCTGGCTCATAAGCCGGTCGTCCTCCTCGCGTCGCCCCTGAAAGAATAGCACAATGCGGTCAGGTCAGCACGCGCAGAGCCCAGAACGCCACGATGCCCACCAACAGGGGCGAGTCGAGCACATCGAGCCAGCCCCCGAAGCCGGGCAGGCTGCGGCTGGCATCCTTCCGCCCCGCATCGCGCTTAAACATGCTCGCGACCAGATCGCCCACCTGGCCCAGCAGACCGACGGCCGCTCCGGTGAACAACGCCCCGAGCACGGAGAGTTCAGGAGCCACGCCGGCCCGCCGCAGCAGCAGCAAACCCACCGCGGAAACCACGGCGGCGGTCAGCACCCCGCCGACCAGACCCTCCTGGGTCTTTCCCGGGCTGAGCCACGGCGCGAGCTTGCGCCGACCCACGGCACGGCCGGTGAAGAACGCTCCGATATCGCACGACTTCGTGACGAGAACCACCCACAGACACACCCAGGCCGAGTGCTCTAGCCGCAACAGGATCCAGAACCCGCCGAGGATGCCCAGATAGGTGAACGAGAGCAGAACGCCTCCCGTGCCCGCGACGATGCCCTCAAACGACCGGTGCCGGGCGAAGTAGAGCAGCGACATCAGCATCACGCCGATCGCGGCGGCCGAAACGACCGGGCCGCCTTTGCTGCTCACGGTGGTCGCGAGCACGCCGATCAGCGAAGCCGCGACGCTCATCAGCGTCGAAGCCAGCACGCCGTTCTCGCCGAGCATGCGCGCCAGCTCCCACGAAGCGAAGCCGAGAGCGATGCAGACCGCGGGCAGGAAGACGGCGGCCGACGGCAGCCTTTGGTCCCCGATCGTGAGCGACGCGATCCATTCGTCGAGCCAGAACAGACCAACGACGGCGAGCACGAAGAACGGTCCGAACAGCAATCGATCGCGCAGCACCGGCTCTACTCCGCATCCAACCCGCCGAAACGACGCTGACGCGAGGCGTACTCTCGGATGGCCGCGTGCAGGCACGCCTCGTCGAAGTCGGGCCAGAGCGTCGGCGTGACATACAGCTCGGCGTAGCTGATCTGCCACAGCAGATAGTTGCTCAGCCGCATCTCGCCCGCCGAGCGGATCAGCAGATCCGGATCGGGCAGCCCGGCCGTGTACAACGCCCGCTCGATGTCCTGCTGCGTGATCGATCCGGGCTCGAGCTCATGCTCGCGCACGCGCGTGGCGAGACGGCGGACGGCCTCGGTGATCTCCTCGCGAGAGCCGTAGTTCACAGCGAGGCACAGCGTCGGCCCGACCGCGTCGCGGGCGTTCGTCGCCTCCACGAGCCCGTCGAGGCTCGCCAGCACCGAAGCCGGCAGGCCCTCGCGGCTGCCGATGACACGCACCCGGATGCCGTTGCGGATCAGCTCGTCCCGCTCGCCCTCGCAGTAGGCCTCGCAGAGCTGCATCAGCGCGTCGATCTCACCGGCGGGACGGCGCCAGTTCTCCGTGCTGAACGAATAGAGCGTCACGCACTCGACGCCGCACCGGCCCGCCTCAGACACCACCCGGCGGACCGACTGCGCGCCGTTGCGGTGCCCGAACTCGCGGGGGAAACCCCGCTGCTCGGCCCACCGCCCGTTGCCGTCCATGATGATCGCGATGTGCCTGGGGATCGAAGCGGGATGCACATCGGGCAGGTGCCGAAGCGGGTCCGCCTCGGGCAGTCGCTCGCGGATCCGCTCGACGGCCTCGCGCGCTCGGGGGCAGGTGTCAAACGCGGTCACAGCGTTGCTTCCCGTGCGACCGAGATCGTCTGCACGCGGTCGGGGCCCACGCTGATCGTCGAAACCGGCACGCCGACGTAATCCGCGACGAACGCGACATACGCCTGCGCGCTCGCCGGCAGGTCCTCGAGCCGACGGGCGCCGGTCACGTTCTGGGCGAAGCCGTCGAGGGTCGTGTACACCGGCTCGGCCGACCCCAACGCGGACGCGTCGGGATCGAACACATCGGTCTCGCGTCCGTCGATGCGGTACGAGGTGCACACCTTGAGGCGGTCGAAGCCGGCGAGGACATCGAGCAGCATCAGCGCGATCTCGTCCACATCGTTGATCTCGACGGCGTACCGCAGCGCCACCAGATCGAGCCAGCCGCAGCGGCGCGGGCGGCCGGTGGTGGTCCCGAACTCCCGCCCGCGCTCGCGGATCGTGTCCCCGGTCGCGTCGAGGAGCTCGGTCGGCATCGGGCCGGCGCCGACCCGCGTCTGGTACGCCTTGGCGATGCCCACCACACGCCCGATGAACGCCGGCGGCAGCCCGGTGCCCGTGCCGATGCCGAGCACGCTCGGCGACGAACTCGTCACATACGGGAAGGTTCCGTGATCGATGTCGAGCAGCGTCGCGTTCGCGCCCTCGAAGAGCACCCGCTCGCCCCCGCTGACGGCGTCGTGCAGCAGCCGACGCGTGTCGGTGACATACGACGCCAGCCGCTCACCCCACGCCAAGGCCCGATCGACCACCAAGGCGGGGTCCCACGAGGCGGGCGGGGCATGCTCCGGATAGCGCTCGAACAGCGGTCGCTTGAGCTCGATCGCCGAGCGCACCCGCGATTCCAGCACATCCGGCCGACAAAGGTCGCTCACGCGGACAGCGGAACCTCGCTGCACTTTCTCGGCGTAGGCGGGCCCGATGCCCCGCCCCGTCGTCCCGATCGACGCCCCGCTGCCGTCCCGCGCGAGCACGGACTCGCGGACGGCGTCCTCCGCCTGGTGGTAGGGCATCACGACGTGCGCACGGTCCGAGACGAACAGCGGCCCCATCTCAACCCCCCGGCCGCGGAGAACTTCGATTTCGCGGAGCAGCTGATCCGGATCGAGCACCACACCATTGGCGATAACCGAGCGGACGCGGGGGCTCAGCACGCCCGAGGGCAGCAGATGCAGCGCAAACCGCTCGCCCCCGACCACGACCGAGTGCCCAGCGTTCGCACCGCCGTTGTATCGGACCACGACATCGTGCGTCCCGGCGAGCAGGTCGACGATCTTGCCCTTGCCCTCGTCGCCCCATTGCAGGCCGACCACCGCTGTCGTCCGAGCTTCCTGTGGGGCGTGCTTCACCGGTCATTGTTTCCGGCTGGAGCCACCCGGTCAGGCCTGGTCCGGTTCGAGAATGCAAACGAGCACGCAAACACCCATGCAGCTAACGAAAGCGGCCGATCTGACCGACAGACATCGGCAGGGGAGCGTTTGGCTATGGCTGACACTGTGCAGATCATGTGTCCCAATCTGACATGCAAGAAGCTGCTGGCGGTGCCGCAAACCGCTCGGGGCAAAACCGTCCGCTGCAAGTCGTGCCAGACCGCGATCCGGATCCCCGGGCAGCCGAGCCCGCCTGCGACCCGCAAGAAGTCCGCCTAGACCGTTTCGGCCGGCAGCGGTCGCCACGCCGCGGGCTCACAGCGACGGCTGGTCTTCCTCATCGTCGTCGCCCAGGTCGAAGTCGAAGTCGAGCACGCTTGAGTCATCCCCGTCGCCGGCCAGCGCGTCCATCGCGAGGTCGGAATCATCGCTGGCACCGCCTCCCGCAAGCGCGGCGGCGGCGGCGGCTCCGCCCTTGTACGTCGGCTTCGGCGCGGTGTCCTCCAGCTCAACGGTGCCCCGCGCGTGCGCGTCTGCAGGGTCAAGATCCGACGGCTCCCCGTCGATCCGGAGCACGAACACCGCCGGGCCGATCGACACGAGATCGCCCGGATTCAGCTCCGCTTCCTGGATCCGCTCGCGGTTGACGAAGGTCCCGTTGCTCGAACCGAGGTCACGAACGACGATCCCGCCGTCCTCGCTCACGAACTCGCAATGCTGCCGGGAGACGCTTCGCGCGGGCACGCGGAGGTGGGCGGAGCGGTCGCGGCCGACCACCACACGGTCCTGACGGATCGTGATCTCCTGGAACTGTCCATCCGCGCGGATGACGAGAAGCGTAGCGTTCACAACCGCGTACCTCGCTGTGTGGGTTTTGCCCGGAAACCGAACCCGTCCGGTTTCCGGAACCGGATGGGTCCATGGCCGACAATACCGCCCTTCACATCCTGCGGCAACGCCCCACGGCGACGGCCCGAGCCGTGGTCGACGCCGTGCACCGCAGCGAAGCACCGCCCGCTCGGTCTTTGTACATCCATGTGCCCTTCTGCTTCCACAAGTGCCACTACTGCGACTTCTACAGCTTCGTGGACACCCAGGACCGCCAGCCGGCATTCGTCGAGCGGTTGTGCGAGGAGCTCCTGGCGCTGGCGCCGCTCTCTAGGGGGCTGCCGCTCGAAACGATCTTTGTGGGCGGCGGAACGCCGACGCTGCTCCGCATCGACCTCTGGACCACGCTGCTCGAAGGCCTCGGCCGGGCGTTCGATCTCTCGCTGATCCGGTCGGGCTCCGGTGAGTTCACGGTCGAGTGCAACCCGGAGACCGCGGGCGCGGAGCTCTTCGATGTGCTGGTCGCCGGCGGGATTAACCGCCTGAGCATCGGGGCGCAGACGTTCAACCCTGCACTCCTCCGCACGCTGGAGCGGTGGCACGACCCGGCGAGCGTGGACGGGGCCGTCGAGCTCGCTCGGCGTGCCGGCATCCCGCACCGCTCGGTCGACCTGATCTATGCCATCCCCGAACAGACCGAGGCCGAGCTGCTCGACGACCTCGACCGCGCGCTCGCCCTGCCCATCGACCATCTCTCCGCGTACAACCTCACCTACGAGCCCAACACGGCCATGACCGTCCGCCGCGACCGCGGCGAGTTCCAGGTCGCCGACGAGGACACCGAGCTGGCGATGTTCTGGCTCGTGCGCGATCGGTGCCGATCGAACGGATTCGAGGCGTACGAAGTGAGCAACTTCGCGAGCGTCGGAGGTCAATGCCGGCACAACCTTGCCTACTGGCGGCAGGAGCCGTGGCTCGCCGCGGGTCCCTCGGCGAGCGCGCACGTGGGCGGGCACCGGTACAAGGTCGTTCCTCGCCTGACCGACTACCTGGAAACCCGTGACGCGGGGCTGCCGCTGATCGTCGACCACGAGCCACCGGACGCCGCCCGGGCGATCATGGAAAGGATCATGACGGGCATCCGGCTGGGCGAGGGCCTCGATCTCGCCGGGATCCTGGAGCGTGCCGCCGCGGTGGGCAGCGCCGAGCGTCTGCAAGCCGAGATTGATGCGGCGCGGCGGTTCGGGTGGCTCACGCCGGACCCGACGCGGCTGATCCTGAGCGATCGCGGGCTGCCGCTCGCCGATCACATCGCATCGTGTCTGATGTCATCCATCGATTGAGGCCTCGGAGCCCGAATCCTCGGCGTCCGACGGCCCATCGGCGCTGAAGGTGCCGGGCGGGGGCAGGCCGAGCCGCATGGCCGCTCGCCTCAGGTCGCGGGGGCAGCGCGTGCGGACATCCACGGTATCGCCGGTGACAGGGTGCACGGCGACGATCCGGTGGGCATGGAGCGAGAGCCGGGTGGTGGCCCGGCGCGACGCGACGGGCCCGTAGAACCGATCGCCGAGAATCGAGCATCCGATCGAATCCAGGTGCACCCGGACCTGGTGCAGCCGGCCTGTCAGAGTTCGGCACTCGATCGTCGCGCCGGTGTGCGTCGACGCGAGCGTTCGATACGCCGTGAGCGCCGGTTTCCCCCGGGCGGAGACCTTGGCGAGCTTGACCTTGGCAAACTTCCGTCGCCTCGGGTCCTCGATCCACACGTCGTCTCGCTGGGCCATGAACTCTTCGAGTGGCTTGCGGATGACGCCCGACGGCTGGTTCGGCGCTCGTCGCGTCACGGCCCAGTAGTACTTTCGCACCGATCGCTCGGCAAACTTCTCGCGGAGGGCGTCCCAGCACCCGGGCGTGAGGGCGACAAGCAGCAGGCCGCTCGCCTCGCGATCGAGCCGTTGCAGCAGCCCGTGGTCTCTCGACTCGCCGAGCTGGCGCAGCTGCTGACCGAACCGGGCGAACAGGCCGTTGAGCAGCGAATCGGTGTCGTGCCCCTTGCCGGGCGTGGTGACAACGCCCGGGGCCTTCTCGACGACGGCGAGGTGGTCGTCCTCGTAGCGGACCGCAAAGGTGACTCGCTCGTTGGGCGCGATCATGCCGGGGCCGCTCCGCTGAACGCCGCCGTGTCGAGGTACCACCGCATCTCGCCCCCGATGGGCGCGATGCGATCGATTGGTCGGGCATCGGGCCTCGACGCGGGTTTCCGATCGATCGAGGGTCTGACCTCGCTGTGTTTCTCAGCCCCGATGGCGAGCACGGCGACGAGACGGGCCCCGTTGATCGCGCGCACGCCGAGCGAATATCCGCGGTGTGTGCTGCCGCCCGCAGCGTGAAACAGGCGGTCCGCATCGACGTCGTCCGGCCCGCCGAGACCGGCGGTTGATCCGCCCCGCCCGATGCCGAGCAGCACATAGTCGAGCCGGTCGTGGCCCCGCTCTCGCCACGCGAGCGTCTCGCGCAGCTCCTGGTCGTAGCGATCGGCGGGGGCATCGGCGTCGACGGGGTGAAACTGTTCGCGGGGCAGACCCGAGTGAGGCACGATCAGCTCACGCAGCAGCTCGCTGGTGGCCCCGCGGTGGGGCCCGTCGACGAAGTCGCCCGTCACCCAGAGGTGCGTCCGGTTCCACGGGAACGCGCGGAACTGCGGGTCGAGCATCAGCATCTGATACAGCCGCACGGGCGTGCGCCCGCCGGAGAGCGCGAGATTGAAGTCACCGAACGCGCGAACGCAGTTCATCGCGTGCAGAAAGAGATCGGTGGCCGCCGCCTCGATGGTTTCCTCGGCCGTCGGCCGAACCACGACGCCTGCCGGCGCCGCCGGGGCTTCTTTCGCGGGTTCGAGATTGTACGGCCGGTCCATGCGTGCATTGTGGCATCGCCGGCGGTCCAAAGCCAGCGGCTTGCTACGATCCCACAATGCCGCGTGATGCCCGCCGAATGATCGACGCCAACAGCAACAGGGCGTCCGAGGCCGCGCGAACGCTCGAGGACATCGCCCGCTTTGTTCTCGACGACGGCCCGCTCGCCCAGCGGCTGAAGCGCCTTCGGCACGGGCTCGAGGCGGCGCTCGACGCCGCGGGCCTGCCGCGATCAGCCCGAGCCGAAGCCCGCGACACAGCCGAGGACGCCGGCATCGCCAATTCCGCGACCGATCCGCACACCCGGACGGATCTGCTCTCCGTCGCTTCCGCCGCCGGCAGCCGGCTCGCCGAGGCCCTCCGCGTGGTCGAAGAATCGCTCAAGCTCGACGCCCCCGCGCAGGCCGCGGCCGTTGAACGGCTCCGCTACGACGGCTACGACGCGGAGAAGCGACTGCTGCGGATGCTGACCAGGCCTAGGGCACAGTGGCCCCTGTGCGTGCTCATCACCGAAGCGTTGTGCGGGGCGCGCGGCTGGCGGCAGGTGGCGCTCGCGGCGATCGAGGGCGGGGCCGCCTGCGTCCAGCTTCGGGAGAAGCATCTGCCCGACCGCGAGCTTCTGGCCCGTGCCCGCGAGCTCGTCGAGATCGCCAGGCCTCGGGGCGTGGCGGTCGTGGTGAACGATCGACCGGACATCGCGGTGCTGGCCCGCGCCGACGGCGTGCACGTGGGGCAGGGGGATCTTGACGCGTCCAGCGTGCGCCGCATCGTGGGCGATCGGCTCTCTGTCGGCGTGTCGTGTTCGAGCGTCGAACAGGCCCTCGCCGCCGCCGGCGCCGGTGCCGATGTCGTGGGCATCGGAGCGATGTACGCGACCTCGACCAAGGCCAACCCCAGCGTCGCGGGCCCCGATCTGCTCCGGCTGGTGCTCGCCCAGCCGTCGTTGGCGACGGTGCCGCATCTCGCGATTGGCGGCATCGACGCGGAGCGTGCTCGCGAACTGGCCTCGATCGGATGCCGGGGGGTCGCGGTCTCGAGCGCCGTCTGCGGCGCCGACGACCCCGCGGCGGCGGCGGCCGCGATCGCAGAAGCCATCGCCCCAGCGCATGCTGGTGCCCCTTTGATCGGAGGGACCGCAGAATGACGACGTTCCACCACCACACCCTGCCGAACGGGCTCAACATCGTCGCGGAGCCCGATCCGAACGCGCACTCCGCCGCGATTGGTTTCTTCGTGAAGACCGGAGCACGCGACGAGCCGTCCGAGCTGATGGGTGTCTCGCACTTCCTCGAGCACATGATGTTCAAGGGCACCGACGATCTCTCGGCCGAGGACATCAACCGCGTGTACGACGAGATGGGAGCCCGCAACAACGCGTACACATCGCATGAAGTGACCTGCTTTTATGCGTCGGTGACCGCCGACCGCATCGGGGACGCCATCGAGCACACCTCGCGCATGATGAGGCCCGCGCTTCGCGAAGCGGATTTCGAGACCGAACGCGGCGTCATCCTGGAAGAGATCGCGATGTACGCCGACAACCCGTTCTGGGTGCTGTACGAGCAGGTCGGCGAGAAGTACTACGGCCCCCACCCGCTGGGCCACCGCGTGCTCGGCACCGCCGAGACCATCCGCAGGCTCGAGCGCGACCGCATGGCCGACTACTTCGCTCGCCGGTACACCCCGGGCGCGACCACGGTCGCGCTCGCCGGCAGGGTTGACTTCGACGCCGCCTGCGCCCAGCTTGAGTCGCTCTGCGGCTGGTGGCCCACCGCCGACCCGCTGCCCGATCGGGTGCCCCCGTCGCCGCGAACGGAGCGGCTCGAACTCGTCGACGACCGCTTCGACCGGGGCTACCTGCTGGCGATGGCGCCGGGCCCGCCGGCTCAATCGGAGGACCGCTACGCGGCAACGCTCGCCGCACAGGTCCTCGGTGCTGCGGACAACAGCCGATTCCACTGGGCGCTCATCGAGCCCGGGATCGCCGAGGAGGCGCAATCGGGCTATCAGCCGAACGACGGCGCGGGCGAGTTCTTTCTCTACGCCTCGGGCGACGCCGACCGGCTGGAAACCATCGAGTCGACGCTCGTCGACGAAGCCGCCCGCCTTGCCAACAGCGTGTCGGACGACGATCTCACGAAGATCCGCGCTCGGTTTGCGACCTCGTTTACGGTGAGCGGCGAACGCCCGGGAGACACGATGCAGCGCATCGGCCGATCGTGGTCGCTGCTGGGCGAGTACCGTTCGCTCGCCGACGAGCTCGAGCGCATCCGGAGCGTGACCACCGATTCGATCCGGGAGATGCTGGGCGTCGGCGGCATCGTGCCGCGCACGATCGGAACGCTCAGGCCGCCTTCCGGGGCGTGAAGAACTTCACGCAGTCCCCGCCGCTGGAGATCGCCGCCTTGAGGGCCTGCGCCGCGGCGGCGTGGAGAATGGTGGGCCGCTGATACGTGCCCGCGGTTTCGTAGTCGCGTGTGGCGACGCCGATCGTCGCCCTGGCAGGGGTCGACCATTCCTCGGCGGCGGCGGCGAATTCCTTGCGGAACGCGTCGGCGGACCTCGTGGCCGAGGTCCGGGGTGCCCGGATCGCGACGAGGAATGACATCGGACCGATCCTCGCGATGACCGCCCCGGTGTGCTCGAAGTGCTTGCGGAGGAGCATCGCCGCCGCGACGACCAGCTTGCTCGTTTCCGAGGTGCTCATCGAGTTCGTGCCGACGAGCTGCTCGATGCTGACGCGGACGAGGCTGATGGGCTCGTCCGAGGAGACCGCGTCGTCAAAGAACGAGTTGTACAGCTTCGGGAAGGCGGTGTTGTTCACCAGGCCGGTGATCGCGTCGTAGCGGGGCGAATCGAGCAGCAGCGCTTCGTCGCCGTCGTCGCTCTCGGGCACCACCGGCCGTTCGATCGCGAGCTCGACCGCCCGGTCGCGGGCGGACGTCAGCAGTTCTTCCGCGTCGCGGATCTCGCCGGCGTCGATGTCGAACAGCTTCGCCATTTCCCGCGTTCCGGCGGTCACCTCGCGCAGGATCTCGTCCGCGGTCTCGTCGTCGATGCGGAACCACGACTTCGCCTTCTCGCGGAAGCGTCGCATCGAGGTCAGCGGCTCCTCGGCGAGCAGCGCGTCGGCCAGAATGCCGCCGACGCCGACCGAACGAACGAGATCGCCTACCGCGCCGACGGGGCCGGCGCTGGGCCGCTCGTGGTACTTGACGGGCAGCACGAGCTCTTCCGGCAGCTTCCATCGCTGCGCCATCATGGCGCCCAGATCGGGATGCTGAAGCTCAAGGGCGGCGAGCTCAAACCGGCACAGCTTGGAGTGGTCGCCGCCCGTCTGCTCAAGGATGCTGGCGTAGCGGCCGCCGAGCGATTCGTACAGCGCCACCATGCCGATGTCCTGCAGAAGCCCGGCAAGAAACGCCTCGTCTTCGAAGGGACAGCCCGCGGCCTTGGCGATCGATCGCGCAGAGATGGCCGTGAACAGCCCGCGACGCCAGTATGTGTCGTAGTCGAAGTCGTCGCCCTTGCGCTTCACGCTCGACACCAGCGAGAAGCCGAGCGCCAGACTCTTGACGGCCGAAAGCCCGAGAACGACCAGGGCCTGCCTGATCGTTGAGCACTTCTGGCGCAGACCGTAATAGCTCGAGTTGACCGTGCGGAGCACCTTTGACGCCAGCCCCTGATCGTGTTCGATCGTGGCGGCGAGCTGCTCGAGCTTCACCTCCGGATCGCGGGTCAGCTCGATTACCTCGACAGCCACCGCCGGCAACGACGGGAGCGTCGGACAACTCAGCACCTCTTCGAGAAGTTCGTGATCCATGACCCATCCGTGGTCGTGCGCAGTGTGCGCTGGTTTGATCCCAGTCGGGGGGATCGGCGTCAGGCCAATTGAACTTGATGTGTCAACAGCATTTCACGCGTCGGCGCGGCGAATGCCGGAAAGCACTCAGCCGTGAACGACGCTCGAGGGATCGTGCCGGCCCAGCAGCGGCGCCATCGTCGGGGGCTCTCGGCCGGCCAATTCCCGGACGTACCACCCGAGCAGGCGAGCGGCCCGCTCCGCGTCGGCCCCGTCGGGGCGCCCCCCCGATGCGAGGGTGCGCACGGCCTCGACTGTCGTGGGCTGCACCGACCAGACCGCGCCTCCCCGGCCGCCATCCTCCGCCCCGACAAAGGCGCCTCGCTCCGGCGAGAATCCGACCGCGTTCGTGCCGGCCCCCGCGTCCGGCCGGTAGCCGGCGCGATCGAGCAGCCGCCAGAGCCACGCCGCGATCGCCGGACGCCAGTCTGTACGCTCCAGCTCATCGAGCGCCGCAACCAAGCCGTCGAAGGCCTCGGGGTGCGGCTCGTCTTCGCTGAGCAGGTGCCTGGGTACATCGAGGGCGAACATGGCGGCGTAGTGCGATTCGAGTGATCGCCGCGTGCCGCGGAACGTTCGGCGGAGATCCCAGCCCGCGAGCGTCGCGAGGCCGGTCTCCTTGGGGTAGATGACGGCCTCGCCGAGCGTGCCGACCTCGAGCCCGCCGCTGAATCGCGGGTCGTTGCGCTTCGTGCCCTTGCCGAGCACACGGACGATGCCCAGCTTTCGTGTGAAGAGCACCGCGGTCTGCGAGGTTTCGGAGAAGTCCCACTGCCGCAGACACACGGCCTCGTCAACGACCGGATCCATGCTCACGCGCCCCCGAGCCGCTCGCGGACGAGCCGGTCGAAGAGCTGCACGGGTGCCTGCTCGCCGGTCCACAGCTCGAACTGGGCCGCGGCCTGTCGGACGAACATCTCGACGCCGTCGATCGTGCGGAAGCCGTGTTCCTTCGCGGCCTTGAGCATGGGGGTTTCGATGGGGTTGTAGACGGTGTCGAAGAAGACGGTTTCGGGCGGGAGCGTGCCGGCGAGGTCGTGGACGGGGATGGAGAGGCCATCGGGATCGGGGCCGCCGGCCATGCCGACGGGGGTGCAGTTGATGTAGATGTCCGCCGAATGCTCGACCAACTTGTCGAGCTCGATTGCCGCGGCACTACCGCGGAACGAGCCTCCGGGTTCTTCGCCCCGGACGGCCGGTCCATTGAGATGCTCGACGAGTGCTGTGGCCTGCTCAAGTCGTCGAGCCGCAACGATAAGCTCTCCACTGCGAGACACAACGCAGTGACCAGCAGCGAGTGCCACGCCGCCGGCTCCGATCACGACAACCTTGGAACCGCTTACTCGCCCCAGTGCATCTTGGAGTAGACCAGAGATGGCAGTTGCGTCCGTGTTGTACAGATCGACGATTGGGTAGCCATCTCCGCGATGGCACGGCACAAGCGTATTTGCCGCTCCTATTTCAATGACATCCTCATTGGGATCTCGCACGACATGGCTGGCAAACGCATCGTGCTCGATCGCCTCTTTGAACGGGATCGTGACGCTTGCACCGGCCCAGTTGAGCCGGCTGTTCTCGATCATTTGGTTGACGGTCACGCCCACGCTGTGCGCCGAGATCTTGACATCGTTTGAGTCTGCCGCAACCGGCATCGGCAGGTACACCCCGTCCCACCCGCGCGCCTCGAAGCCGGCGTTGTGGATCAGGGGCGACATCGACTGGGTGACGGGCCAGCCGATGACGCCGTAGACCCTGGTGTCCTTGCCGATCGAGCGGAAGCGGTACATGCCGAGCAGGTCGGAGATGGTGGGCTGGCCCGGCGCGGTGGCGGCGGAGTCGCGCAGGCTGGCGAAGGTCAGGAAGCCGCCGAACTTGGGAGCGAGCACGCGGCTCATGAGGCCGAACTCACCCATGCCCAGCCCGATCGTGGGCTTGGGGGCATCGCGCAGGATCTCGAAGATCTCCAGATTGTCGCGGATGCTCCGGCAGCGGTACGCGAACTTCACCACGCTCGCGGCCGGCTCGGCCCAGGCGTCGGCGAGGCGTCGCATCAGGTCCGCCGGCCGCTGCTCGAAGTCGTGCATCGACAGGATCAGCCGCGTGCGGACATCCCGCTGCTGCTTCGGATGCTGCACGCACTGGTTGATCTTCTCGCGGACGGTGGCCGACTTCTGATACGCGGCAAGCTCGAAATCCAGATACGCCGGCGGGTGCTCCACGTTCACGCACAGCTTCTCGAGCAGGCTGACGCGGTCGGACTCGTCGCCGTCGTAGTCGCCGCCCTCGGTCGCCGATCGGCAGGTCAGGATGACAGGCAGCGGGCAGTCGGCGATGAGCGACCGCAGCTGTTCGATTCGGAGCGTGTCCTCGGCGTCGCCTTCCGAACGCGGAAAGAACGAGTCGATGCGCAGCTCGACAATGTCGGCGCCGGCGTCCCGGGCGGCTCGTGCGTCGGCGAGCGTGGCCGCGGGGTCATCGACCATGATGGGCACGCAGACAAGCGTCACGGGCGAGTCTAGCTCGCGGCCTGTTGGCCTTTCGCTTTCGGGCTCGGCAGCCGCAGGTACGTGCCGCAGCGCCACAGGTACTCCATCGGTCCCATGCCGAACTTCGAGAGCCAGATCGGGCTCACGACCAGTTGCAGGCCGTAGACCGCGAGAACGATCCAGAACATCTCCAGCCGCGACACCTCGCCGAACCAGCCCAGGCCCCAGTGCTGCGCCAGAGCGGCCACGAGGAGGGTCTGGAGGAGGTAGTTCGTCAGCGCCATCCGGCCGGCGGCGGCGACCGACCGCACCAGCCATCGCAGCGCTCCGGAGTGTGCGAGCCACATCGCCACGCCGAGGTACCCGAGGCTGACGAACGGGCCGAACAGGTGCGTCACGCCCGACGCCAGCGCCGCGCGAGGCGACATCGGCCCCTGGCTCTCGCTCATCCACACGCTCAGGATCGCGCCCGGCAGCCCGACGCACAGCCCGAGCAGCATGAACCGCTTCGCCCAGGGGGACGCCGGATCGTTCACCACGCCCGAGCGCAGGATCGCGGCACCCAGCAGGAACATCGCCGGCACATGGAGCACGACCGCGTAGAGCACCATCCAGAAGATCGTGCCCGAGGCCCAGTTGATCATGCGCATACCCACGGCGTTCGCGAAGGGGCCGTTCTTGATCGCGTCGATCTCGCCCGCCGCCCACGCGGGGCTCGCCGGGCCTTCCTGGATCTTGCCGGCGAACAGCAGCTCGCGGAACTCGACAAAGCCCGAGGCCTTGACCGAGGCGACCTCCTGACCCTGGCCCAGCATCACGAACAGGTAGTTCAGCCCGCTCGCCCACAAGGCCGCAATCGTGACGAGGCCCACGGCGATCCAGAGCATGACCCGGGGCTTCAGCGGCGCAAGCCACATAATGACAAGCCCGAAGCACGCGTAGTAGATCAGAATGTCGCCGTACCAGAACAGGAACGCGTGGGCGAAGCCCACAAGCAGCAGGAGCAGCAGCCGGCGGATGTACGCGGGCACGAACGGCCGGCCCGCGGCCCTGGCCCGGTCGTACATCAGCACCAGCCCCATGCCAAAGAGCATCGAGAAGAGTGGATAGGACTTCGACTCGAACAGCACGCGCGTGGCGTAGTGCACGGCGGCGGCGAGCGGGCCCTGCGAGGTGCCGACCCCCTCGAACATCGAGGCCAGCGGCTGGGTCATGATCTGGATGTTGACCATGAAGATGCCGAAGAGCGCCATGCCGCGTGCGATGTCCAGCGCGGCGATGCGATCGTCGGCCCGGGTCGGTCCGAGAGGATTCACGAGCGTCATGCCCGGATTCTACATCGATCGAGCGATCAGAGCGCCGCGAGCCGGCGGGCGGTCTCCTGCTCGATCAGCGCCTCGAGCATGGGGCCCAGCTCCCCCTCCACAACGACCTTGGTAGTCTGGAACTTCTGATCCAGCCGCTGGTCGGCGACGATGTTGTCCTGGTAGCGGTACACCCGGATCTTCTCGCTGCGCTGACCGGTGCCGATCTGGCCCTTCCGTTCGGCGGCCCGCTCGGCCTCGGCCTTCTGCCGCTCGATCTCGTAGACCCGCGCGAGCAGCAGCCGCCGGGCCTTCTCGCGGTTCTGCTGCTGGCTCTTGGTCTCCTGCATCCGCACCTCGACGCCGGTGGGCGTGTGCAGCAGATGAACGGCGGTCGCGACCTTGTTGACGTTCTGCCCGCCCGGACCCTGGGCGGTCGTGATGTGCTCCTCAACGTCGTTGGCCCAGTCGATGCGGACATCCACCGCCTCGGGCTCGGGCAGCACCGCCACCGTCGCGGTGCTCGTGTGCACCCGGCCCTGCGTCTCGGTCGCCGGCACCCGCTTGACCGAGTGCACGCCAGCCTCGAACGACAGCTCGGCGAAGACGCCCTCGCCCTTGATCGTGATGATCGCGTGGCGGACGCCCCCGACCTCGGCGTCGGCCGTCACCTCGACCGGGTCGAACGCCCACCCCTTGCTCGCGGCGTACCGCTCGTACATCTGCATCAGATCCCGGCACCACAGCCCGGCCTCGTCGCCGCCCGTGCCGGCGCGGAGTTCCAGGATGACCGAGGCGAACCGCCGCTCGTCCGCCGTCACGAGCGAGGCCTTCACACGCTCGGCGGTCGCGGTGATCCGGTGCCGGAGCGCCGGCAGTTCCTCGCGCGCGAGCTCGGCGAGCTCCGCGTCGTCGCCCGCGAGAGCCGCTTCGAGCTCCGCCGCCTCGTCCAGCGACGCACGGATCCGGCGCCATCCCCCCACCACCGGATCGAGCGCCGCCCGCTTGATCGACAGCTCCCGCACCGCGTTGTGATTCGACATCACCGCCGGGTCCGCCAGCTTCGACTCGAGCTCGCGCATCTGCCGGTCGAGCTCGGCCAGCTTCTCCCGAACACCGGCCGGCAACACCGCCCCGATCTGTTCCGCAACCGTTGCCACGGACGAACCATACACCGGCTGCGACCGGCGTAGCATGGCCGAATAGCTCCAAGGGGGACCGCCCGTCGTGAACGATGATGCTCTTTACATCCAGGGGCTCGGCAAGCGCTTCGGCCAGAAGGTCGCGGTCGACAACCTCGACCTCGTCGTCCCGCGTGGCTCCCTGCACGGGCTCATCGGGCCCAACGGCGCCGGCAAGACCACGACCATCCGCATGATCATGTCGATCCTGTTCCCCGACACAGGTCGGCTGAGCGTGCTCGGCAAGAAATCCGCCGTCGAGAGCAAGGACCGAATCGGCTACCTGCCCGAGGAGCGCGGGGTCTACCGCAAGATGAGGGTCGGCGCCTTCCTCTCCCACATGGCCGGGCTCAAGGGCGTGAACGTCGGCGTCGCCAGGAAGATCGACGACTGGCTCGAGAAGGTCGAGCTCGGCGATGTCAAGAAGAAGCGGTGCGACGAGCTCAGCAAGGGTATGCAGCAGAAAATCCAGTTCATCTCCTCGGTGATCCACGAGCCCGAGCTGCTGATCCTCGACGAGCCGTTCAGCGGGCTGGACCCGGTGAACATGCGGCTGCTGCGTGATCTGATCCTCGAGCAGCACCACAAGGGCGTGACGGTGATCTTCTCCACGCACGTGATGATCCAGGCCGAGCAGCTGTGCGACCACATCGTGATGATCGAATCGGGCCAGAAGGTGCTTGACAACACGGTGCAGGAGATCCGCGATCGGTACGACCCGCGTTCGGTCGTGTTCGAGCCCGACGCGGGGATCGGCCCGGCGCCGGCTGAGCGGCACGAGGGGGTCGAGTCCGTTCGGCAGGTCTCGCCGGGCGTGTACGAGGCGGCCCTCGCGGATCACGCCGATCGGCACGCGGTGATGGCGACGGTGCTGGAGCAGACGAGGGCCCGCCGGATCGAGCTGCGAAGGCCCACGCTCGAGGACGTGTTCATCGAGATCGTCGAGCGGCGATCGGGCGGCGCCGTCGACCGAGACGAGCTCCGGGCCCAGCTTCGGGATCCGTCGGCGGCGACGCCCGTCGAGAGAGCGACGCTGTGAACCCGGCCAAGATCACCCGGATCGCCTGGCGCGAGTTCGCGAGCACAGCGCTCACCAAGGGCTTCATCATCGGCGCTCTGCTCACGCCCGTGCTGATCCTGGCGATGATCTCGCTGGTGGCGGTGCTCGCGGCGACGAAGAGCGAGCCGGACATCCGGGGCGAGGTCGCCATCATCGACCCGACGGGGGCCGTGGCCCCGCGGCTGACCGAGCGGCTCGCGCCCGAGGCCCTCGCCGAGGCGGCCCGCGAACGGGCCGAACGGATCGCGGAGGCCTTCAACGATGTGTCGGGCGGCGCGTCGGGCATCGCCGGGGGCCTCGGCCCCAGGGCCGACAGCTTCCCCACGCTGACCGTCGCCGAGCTGCCGGCCGACGCCGACGAGGACGCCGAGAAGCAGCGCATCCGCGAGGATGTCGGGATCGAGAGCGGCCGGCTCGCACTGCTGATCGTTGACCCGGCCGCGCTCGAGCCCCAGTCCGAAGCGGTCGGCGAGCCACGCGAGGACCTTCAGCTCTTCGTCCGTCCAAAGCTCACCGCCGATGTCATCGACATCATCCGCAATGCGGCGATCGACATCGTCCGCGACGAACGGTTCCGTCTCGCGGGCTACGACCGGCAGACGATCGCGACGCTGCGGAATGTCAACGCCGGCAATGCCCGAGAGCTGACCGAAGACGGCGGCGAGCGGGCGAGCCTCGGCGAGTTTCAGAACTTCATCGCCTACGGCTTCATGATGCTGATGCTGATCCCCACCTTCGTCGGTGCGCAGTACCTGCTCACCAACGCGATCGAGGAGAAATCCAGCCGAGTCGTAGAGATCCTGCTCTCGGCGGTCAGCCCGATGGAGCTCATGACCGGCAAAGTGCTCGGGCAGATGTTCGTCGGGCTTGTGATCATGGTGATCTACGGCGGGATCAGCGTCTACGCCCTGGTCACCATGCTGAACGAGACCGTGCCGCCGCTCACCTTTGTCGCGATGCTCGTGTTCTTCGCCCTCGCGTACTTCACGTTCGCCAGCTTCATGGCGGCGGTCGGCAGCAGCGTGAACGAGCTGCGCGAGGCCCAGTCGCTCATCGGGCCGGTGATGGTGCCCCTGATGCTGCCCTACGGCCTCGGCATCTTCATCGCCGACGACCCGAACAGCACGTTCGCCACCGTCGCCAGCTTTGTGCCGCCAATCTCGCCGTTCATGATGATGCTGCGGGTCGCGAGCACGGAGCCGCCGCCGCTGTGGCAGGTGGGCCTCGCCGTGCTGATCTCGGCGATCACCTGCTATGTCGCGGTCTGGTTCGCGGCCAAGGTCTTCCGCGTGGGGCTCCTGATGTACGGCAAGCCACCGAACTTCCGCACCCTCATCAAGTGGGTCCGCATGGCGTGAGCGAGCAGCCGCCCCTGCCAGACCGCTTTGACCTCTACGAGGCCAGCGTGCAGTCGCCGCCCGACATGGCAAGGCTGCTTCGCGCGGTGCACGGCGGCAGCCCGACCAGGCTCGGCGAAGACTTCGCGGGCACCGCGGACCTCGCGAGGCACTGGGTCGCGACCGTGCCGGGTGGCTCGGCCGTCGCGATCGACCTCGACGCCGAGGCGCTCGCGCGGGCCGCGGGCGTCGAGGGGCTCGTCGCGATCGTCGGCGATGTGACCGAGGCTCACGATCACCCGCCGGTCGATGTGCTCCACGCCGGCAACTTCTCGATCGGCTATCTGCACACGCGATCGGATCTGCTGGCCTACCTGCGGCGGGCGCACGACCGCCTCGACCCCGGAGGCTTGTTCGTCTGCGACACGTACGGCGGGGAATCGGCCTACGCCCTGGGCTCGGTCGAGAAGCAGATCCCCCTCCCCCACGGCCGGCACTGCGTGTACACCTGGGAGCAGCGTGAGGCCGACCCGATGACGGGCCTGGTGACCGACGTGCTGCACTTCCGCGTGTTTGACGCCGACGAGTGCTTGCTCGACCTGCCCGATGCCTTCGTCTACCGCTGGCGGCTGTGGTCGCTGCCCGAGCTGCGGGACGCGATGCTGGAGGCGGGGTTCGAGGTCGTCGCGGTGTACTCCCAGCTGCCCGACGCCGAGGACGAGGACGGGAACGTGTTCGCCGAACCGATCACGGACCCGGACTGGCTGGGGGACAGCTTCATCGTCTGCGTGGCGGCCCGCCGAGGGCGATAGACTGGACGCGAGAACCTTTTCGCAGCGAAGGACCGCAACCGATGATCCGCACCCGAAAGATGCTCTCGCTTCTCGCTCTCGTCGCCGCGCCGGCCGCCGTGCTGGCGGGGTGCATCCAGCAGCAGGCCCCGCTCCCCACGCCCCTGCCGCCGAGGGCGGCACCGGTGCTGTCGGAGGCGGGCGTCGCCGAGGAGGGGGTCTATCAGATCAACCACAGCGTGACGGTCGAGGGCGTCGGGGCGGCCCAGGCGATCTTCGCCGAGGGCGACTTCATCTACATTCTGGGCGACCTGTACGCCCGCGAACCGGGCGAGTACGGGCCCGGCGTGATCCGCGAGTTCTTCCGCTCGACGGGCGACGACGGCCGAGCGACCCTGCGCTCCTCGGGGCGGCAGATCATCCTGACCGAGAGCGGCCGCGATGTGGCGCCCCACCCGACCGGGCTGACCTGGCACCCGAACTTCGGCTACTGGCTCGGCAACACGGTTGACCAGAAGGGCACGATCTTCCAGATCGACTTCGCCCGGGCGATCCGGCAGGGCAACCTCGACGGCTGCGTGCTGCACGAGGTCGCCGACGACGCCGCGATCAACGGCACGCGGCCCATGTTCGTCACACTGCCCGGCGGCCGGGTCGTGATCGCCACCAGCGACTACGGCGACCAGAGCAACGCGCTGCGGCTCTACGACCCGCTCGCGCTGCTCGCCGCCGATCGAACCTCGGCCGTGGGCGTCATCGTCAACGAGACGCCGTGCGGGCCGTTCGTGCAGTCGCTCGCGTCGCGCGGCGAGATCGGCGAGCTGTGGCTCGTGCAGAACCAGACCGCCGGCGTCGGCTACCGGCTGACCGAGATCACGCTCGATGCGCGGGGCGCGATCGCGTCCGAGAATGTCTTCGACTTCGATCGGCCCACGACCGAGCTCGAGGGCCTGCTCTGGCTCGAGCCGAACCGCAACGACGAGATCCCCTTCATCATGGTCAGCGCCCAGCCCGAGGCCAACGTGCATTTCGGGCGAAGGCTGCCGCCCAAGCGGTTCGTCAACCCGGTCCAGCGGCAGCTGAACCGCTAGCCACGGCTTTGCCGACCGATCGAGCGGGGGTCTGGATGATCTGCGCGGGTCGCGCCATGCCCCGCCGCAGCTCTCTTCATGTTGTCCCCTGCAATCGGTTGCAATCCGCCTCCCGCAATGCAGTGAGTAGCTGACACGAAGCACTCTGCGGGAGGACAACCATGGCCAGGACCATTTCTCACATCGCCGCACTCGTCTGTGCGTGCGGGATCGCAACAACGCTGCACGCCCAGACCTTGGGCGGGAACAACCCCAACGATCCGACTGCCGGCATCGATTCGATCCGGATCACCGGCGTCATCCGAGACTTCCAGGTGAGCCACCCGGACATGGAGTCCTACCCCGGTCAGGGCACCAAGGGCATGGTCTTGGCCGACCTGGGCGCCGACGGCAAGCCGGTGTTGGACGTCGACCGCTGCGCCAGCCTCGGCTGGGGCCGCAACAGCCAGGTCACCAGCGAGGAGTCGTTCAACCAGTGGTTCCGGGATGTCCCGGGCGTGAACGTCTCCATGCCGCTGACGATCGAGCTGGAGCGCGAATACCGCTCGAGCGGCCCGGTGTACGTCTTCGCACGCGAACGGCCGGATTACTTCTTCCCGATTGACAGCCAGGGCTACGGGCTGTCGATGGAGGGCCTCCGCTGGGCCGCCCCGGGGACCCACAACTTCCACTTCACGTACGAGCTCGAGACAGAGTTCACGTACACCGACCCGAACGAACGCGACCACGCGCTCGTGTACAAGTTCACCGGTGACGACGACGTGTGGGTGTTCATCAACGGCAAGCTGGCGATCGATCTGGGCGGCGTTCACTCGCAGCAGAGCCAGCAGATCAACCTCGACGAGGCCGCGGAGCAACTGGGCCTCGAGCCCGGGGAGACATACCAGCTCAAGCTGTTCTTCGCCGAGCGGCACACGAGCGAGAGCAACTTCCGGATCGAGACCAACCTGGTGCTCCGTCCGGCCAAGCTGCCGACCATGAGCGCGCTCGCCGACTGATCGTTCGCGACGTCAGCCCGCGATAGCCAAAGGCCGAAGGCCCCGGGATCCGTTCCCGGGGCCTTCGCATTTCGCGGCCACGCGCTGCTGGTAAGCCGAGTTCTGTCCCGCGCGTGGTTCCCGTGGGCCTTCGCGCGGGGGCGACCATTTCTCTGCCTCGCGCCGTTGCCGACGCGGTGCGGGCCCGGCGGAGTGCCGGTGCCCGAGCGGTCCACCCGTTCCCTGGCTTCCAAGGAAGCGTCGACCGGACCGGTCGTGCCCGAGGGCAGGGAACTGCTTGACCTTGCACGCGGTGGGGTTTGCCATGCCCCGTCTGTCACCAGCCGGGCGGTGCGCTCTTACCGCACCCTTTCACCCTTGCCTGTGCCGGGACAGGCCCGGCCATCGGCGGTTTGCTTTCTGCGGCACTGTCCCTCACCTCTGGCCGCGAAACTGACCAGAAGGCGGGTGGGCGTTACCCACCACCGTGTCCTGCCGTGCTCGGACTTTCCTCAGGCCGGGGACCATCCCCGACCCGCGGCCGCCTTGCGGCGCGTGATCACCTCAAGTCTACACACAACCGGATAGCATGGGCTGCGATGACGCACGGACCCGCGAAAGAAGCCGCCGCATGGATCCGCGCCGATCAGGTCGCGCTGGTCGCACGCATCCTCGACGAGGCCGATCTCCAGCTCGTCGCGGCCGGCGGCGAGGGCGGCGGCGACCTCGCAAGGCTGCGCGACGCCGGCACCGCCGACGACCTCCGCGCACTGGTTGCCACCACCGACGCCAAACTGGTGCTCATCGGCGATCCCGGCCCCTTCGCCGACGGCTCGTCCACCGACGACTTCCGGGCCGTCATCAACGCCGCTCAGAGGGGCGTGACCATCGCCTCGCTCGAGCCGATTCCCCCTCTGTCGCTGCACCTGAACGACCCGGCGTGGCAGCAGGCCTCGGACGTGGCGAAAGAGCGGGTGGTCTTCGCGCCGCTGGTCAGACGAGGCCGGGCGTTTCGCCGAGCCCACGATCTGCTCGAGAGCTTCGGCCCGATCGAGGCCGTCTCGATCGTCACGCTCGGCCGCTCCGCCGAGGGCTCGCTCGGCGCACGCCTCACCGGCGCGGCCGATCTGCCGACCGCCCTGCTCGGCGAGCCGCTCTCGGTCGACGCCGCCCACACGCCCGGCAGCGACGACCCGCCCACGCCCGAAACGCTCCGCGGGCTGCACGGCCACCTCGCGGCCACCTTCCGGTTCGGCGAGGATCGCGCGGCGAGCCTGTTCGCCTCCGACCGGGCCGCGGCGTGGTCGCGCACCGTCACGCTGCTCGGGCCGGGCGGGCGCATCGTCGCGGACGACTCGAGGGTCGACTGGTTCGACGCGGCGGGGCTGCTCGTCGAATCGATGTCCGCCGACCACCGCGGCAACGACCTCGCGGCTTCGATCATCGCCGACGATCTGCGAGCGGTGCTTGGCGAAGCGCCGCGGTCGGTTCCGCTCGATCTCGCCGGTGTGCTCGCGACGGCGCACGCGGCGCTGCTCAGCGCTCGCACGGGCCACGCCGAGCAGCCGGGCGAGCTCAGGCGCATCGGCGGGGTCTAGGCCGCCGCGTCTAGCCGAATCGGAGCACGTGCCAGTTCTTCTTGCCTCGGCGGAGCGCGACGACCCGGCCGTGCAGCACGTCGCTCGTGCCGATCGAGCGGTCGGGCCCGACCTTGTCGCCGTTGACGCTGACCGAGCCGGACTCGAGGAATTGCCGCGCCTCGCGCTTGCTCTTGGCCAGTCCGGTCTCGACGAGCAGATCAATAACGAACAGGCCGGCCGCGATCGCCTCTGCGCTCAAGACCGTTGCCGGTGCGCCGGCGAGCACCTCGTCGAGCAGTTCGGCGCTGAGGCCCCGGAGCTCGCCTGAAAAGAGCGCCCTGCCCGCGGCCTCTGCCTGCGACGCCTCGTCTGCGCCGTGGAGCAGGGCCGTCGCTTCCATCGCGAGTGTCCGCTGCGCCTCGCGGTCGGCGGGGTTCTCCGCGACCTCGCGCTCGAGCCGCTCGATCTCTTCACGCGGCAGGAGCGTGAAGGTCTTGAGGAGCCGCACGACATCGGCGTCGGCTGTGTTCAGCCAGAACTGGTAGTACGCGTACGGGCTCGTCCGTTCGCGGGTGAGCCAGATCGCTCCCGACTCGGTCTTGCCGAACTTGCCGCCGTCGGCCTTGCTCACGAGCGGTGCGGTGAAGGCGAACGCCTGCGGCGCGATCTTCTCGGCGGCGGTCTTGCCCTCGGGATCATCGGGCAGCGGCATGTCGAGCGCCGCGGGGTCGAACAGCCCGCCGCCCTGCGTGAACACGAACTCACGGAACTTGACGCGGCGCACAAGATCGGTGCCCGCGACCATGTTGCCGAACTGATCGCTGCCGCCGGTCTGCACGGTCACGCCCATGGCACGGTGGAGGTAGGCGAAGTCGAACGCCTGCAGGATCATGTAGCTGAACTCGGTGTAGCTGATGCCGTGCTCGCGGTCTTCGAGCCGGCTCTTGACGGACTCTTTCTGCATCATCATGTTGACGCTGAAGTGCTTTCCGATGACGCGCAGCGCGTCGAGGTAGCTGATGCGTGTGAGCCAGTGGGCGTTGTTGACGACCTTGACGTCGTCGCCGAGGATCGCGCTGAAGATCGGCCGCTGGGCGGTGATGTTGGCCTCGACCGTGTCGTGGGTCATGAGCTGCCGCTCGGCCGACTTTCCCGACGGATCGCCGATCAGCCCCGTGCCGCCGCCCATGAGCACCACGGGCTCGTGCCCCGCCCGCTGAACATGCTTGAGCACCATGATCGGCACGAGGTTGCCGATCGTGAGCGAATCGGCGGTAGGGTCAAAGCCAGCGTAGATCCGGCGGGGCCCCTGGCGGAGATGGTTCCGCAGGGCCGCCTCGTCTGTGCACTGGTACAACAGGCCCCGCCACTTCAACTCATCAATCAGCTCGATCCGCTCGCTCATGGGGGCAAGCCTATTCCGGCCCGGTCCTCGGCCCGCCCAGGACGCCCGTGTGCCGACTTTTCGAATGGGTGTTGAGACTGAGTCTCAATCATGCTATCCTGTCCCACGAGACAGATTCCAGCCACACCGGACGGCTGGATTCTCCTCAACGGAGAGAGACCACCCATTGATCACCCGATTTCGGGGAGGAGAAGCAGACTCATGAAGACCGCGCTCACCATCGCGATCGTCGCCGCCGCCGGAGCCGCCGCGGCCCAGACCACCACGAACTACGCCCAGCCCAACTTCGACCGCTGGAACTACCCGTTCAACTTCACGCCGGGCCTGCGGACCGCCGCGACGACCTTCTCCGGCGAGAACGCCAGTTTCCCGCCCAACTTTTTCGACGACCGCGACGGCCAGTTCCTCAACAGCTTCATCACCGCCGGCGACTACGCGCCGGGCCTCGGCAGCCAGAACTACATCATCACCGAGGCCACCTTCACCGCGACGCTCACCGGAGGCGAGTTCAGCTACGACACCGTGCGGAACGACGGCGCGTCGATCGAGCTCTTCGGCACCGGCTTCCGCAACGGGCTCAACGCCTTCGCGTACGGCGAAGACTTCGCCTTCGGCTTCGGCGATCCGACATCGGAAGACATCCGAAACGCCTACGCCACCGATGCCGCCGGCGGCTCCCGCCGTGATGTCTCCAATGAGATCCGGGACGGCTTCGTCTCGACGCCCTTCGCGCAGGGCATCATCGCCGGAGCCACGCCCGGCACCGTCACCGGAGCGGGCCAGCTCGTCACCTTCAGCCTCGATCTGAGCAACCCCGATGTCGTCGCCTATCTGCAGGACTCACTCAACCAGGGCATCGTCAGCCTCACCGTCAGCAGCCTGCACAACGTGGTGCAGGGAGACGCGTCGAACGCGCCGGCCTTCGGCACCAAGGAGGGCGGTGCTCCCGCGACGTTCAGCATCACCGCGCAGGTCATTCCCTCGCCCTCCACCGCCGCCCTGCTCGGGCTCGCCGGGCTGACCGGTCTGCGTCGCCGCCGCTGATAGAGCACACTCGATTGACCACAACCCGCCCGCGCCGACGAGAACTCGTGGATCGTCGGCGCGGGCGAACTTTCTGCTACCCGAGACGCCCGGATCGTTCGCGCGCGAGCCGGACCTGCTCGCGGACACGACCCGGCGCGGCTCCTCCGACCACATCGCGCTTGCGCAGCAAGGCCTCGGTCGTGAGAGCGCGAACCGACTCGTGGGGAACCTCGGGCACGAGTTCGGCGAGTGCATCGGCTGGAAGATCCACGATGGAGCATCCGCGCGCGATCGCGTGGCGGACGACAACGCCCACACGCTCGTGTGCCGAGCGGAAGGGCACGCCGGCGGCGACCAGGAGGTCCGCCAGATCCGTCGCGTTGGCGTGGCCGGCCTCGGCGAGATGCGAGGCGCGTTCCGTCCTGACCTGCAGACCGGCGATCGTCCGCGCCGCCAGCCGCAGCGTCGCCGAGACATGGTTGAAAGCACCGAACAGCGTCGGCTTGTCGAACTGCAGGTCCTTGTTGTACGACATGGGAAGGCCCTTGACGGTCGTCACCATCGAGACGAGCGCCCCGGCGAGCTGGCCCGACATGCCGCGGATGAGCTCGAGTGCGTCCGGGTTCTTCTTCTGCGGCATGAGGCTGGAGCCGCTCGTGACCCCGTCGTCCAGCTCGACAAGCCCGAACTCGATGCTCGAGTACACCGAGAGATCCTCGGCGAGCCTCGACAGGTGCACGCCGAGCGTGGCGAACACCGACAGCATCTCGATCACATGATCCCGGCTGGCGATCGCGTCGAGGCTGTTGCGTGTGGGCCGATCGAAGCCCAGCTCACGCGCGATGGCGTCGCGGTCGACGGCATAGGTCGTGCCGGCGAGCGCCGCCGAACCCAGGGGGCACTCGTTGCATCGCTCGATGCACGCGACCAGCCGCTCGCCGTCGCGTTCGAGCATCTCGACATAGGCCAGGCACCAGTGGCCGAAGGTCACCGGCTGGGCGGACTGCATGTGCGTGTACGCGGGGAACGCCGTCCCGGCGTGGCGGTCGGCCTGATCGATCAGCGAGCCGATCGCGGCCCGCAGCAGCTCGATCAGCTGGCCGCCCGCTTCGCGCATCCACAGCCGCAGATCCGTCGCGACCTGATCGTTCCGGCTCCGACCCGTGTGCAGCCGCTTGCCCAAGTCGCCGAGGCGATCCGTGAGGCGCTGCTCGACCCATGTGTGCACATCTTCCGCCCCCGACTCGATCGGTGGACGCTCGATCGCCTCGGCTTCCTTCGCGATCGCTTCCAGGGCCGCGATGACGGAGGCGAGTTCGGCGTCGTCGTAGATGCCCACGCCCGCCAGCGCGCGGGCCCAGGCGATCGAGCCGCGGATGTCCTGTCTGACCATGCGCCAGTCGACCGGCAGCGAGTCGTTGAGCGCGCGGAAGACCGCTTCCGCCTCGCCCGCGAACCGGCCGCCCCACATGCCCGGCTGAGCGGGAGTTGTGCCGCTCATGCGAGCGTCTCGTCCGCGGGCTTGGTCGCGGCGGCCTTGATCCGCTCGGGGAGGGCGAACAGGCGCAGGAAGCCGTGCGCGTCGCGCTGGTCGTAGCCCTCGGCCATATCGAAGCTCGCGATGCTCTCGGCGTACATGCTGTTCGGGCTCGATCGCTTCGTCGTCACCGCACGACCTTTGAACAGCTGCACCGTCACCTCGCCGGTCACGTCCTGCGCAAGCGTCTCGACCGCCGCCTGGATCGCGGCGCGTGCGGGGATCCACCACTTGCCGGCGTAGACGAGCTCGGCGAACTCGATCGCCAGCTGCTCCTTGAGCTTGCGGCTGCGGTATTCGAGCGTGATGTCTTCGAGGCCGCGGATGGCCTCGTACAGGACCGTCCCGCCGGGCGTCTCGTACAGCCCGCGCGACTTCATGCCCACAACCCGGTTCTCCACGATGTCGATGCGTCCGACGCCGTGCCGGCCGGCGATCGTGTTGAGCCGCTCGATGAGCTCAACGCCCCCGAGCGTCTCGCCGTCAACGGACACGGGCACGCCCCGCTCGAACCCGATGCGCACGTCGGTAGGCTCGTCCGGCGTGTCGCGCACGGCGCGCGTGAGCATCCACACGTCTTCCGGCGGCGCCTTGCTGACATCTTCGATCGGGCCGCCCTCGTGGGAGATGTGCCACAGGTTGCGGTCGCGGCTGTAGATCTTCTCGGCCGTGCTCGTCACGGGCACGCGCTTCGACTTGCAGTACGCGATCAGATCTTCGCGGCCCTTGAAGCTCCACTCACGCCACGGGGCGATCACACCCATCTCGGGCGCCAGAGCGGCGAAGGCGACCTCGAACCGGACCTGGTCGTTGCCCTTGCCCGTGCAGCCGTGGCACAGGCCGTCGGCCCCGACCTTCCTCGCGAGCTCGACCTGTCCCCTCGCGATCACGGGGCGGGCCATGGATGTGCCCAGCGGGTAGGTGCCCTCGTAGAGCGCACCGGCTTTGAGCGTGGGCCAGATGACCTCGTTCACGAACGTGTCCCGCAGATCTTCGACGTAGCACGCCGACGCGCCGCTCGCCTTGGCCTTGTCCTCAACGCCCGCGAGTTCGTCCGCGCCCTGGCCCACGTCGGCGACGTAGCAGACGACCTCGCAGTCGTAGTTCTCGCGGAGCCAAGGAACGATGGCGGAGGTGTCGAGCCCGCCCGAATACGCCAGAACAACCTTGCTTGCCATCTTCAGACTCCTTGGCCGCGCCCCAACAGCGCGAGCATCAGCGCATTCTGCGCGTGCATCCTGTTCTCGGCCTGGTCGTAGACCACGCTTGTCGGCCCATCGATCACGGCCGCGGCAACCTCGCGCCCGCGCGCCGCGGGCAGGCAGTGCATGAAGATCGGGTCGCCCTGCGCCCCGTCCGCCGCGATCGACATCAGGGTCTCGTCGACCCGGAAGGGCTCGAACCACTGCGCCTTGGCCGCATCGTCCCCCATGGACACCCATGTGTCGGTGTAGACCGCGTCGTGCCCCCGCACGGCTTCCGGATCGTGTGCGATGCGCACGCGTGCACCGGTCTCGCCGCCCCGCGCCCTGGCGGCCTCGACGAACCCCTCGGCGGGCCCGTGTCCTTCGGGCGTGACAACGGTGACGTGCGTGCCAACCGACGCGGCCGCCAGCATCAGCGAGTGGCACACATTGTTGCCGTCGCCGATGTAGGCCAGACGCCTGCCGGTCAGCGTGCCCAGCGATTCGCGGATGGTGAGCAGGTCGGCGAGCGCCTGGCACGGGTGCTCGCGGTCGCTGAGCGCGTTGACGACGGGCACGGACGCGTGACGCGCCATCTCCTCCAGGACGGCGTGATCGAACACCCTCGCAACGATCGCGTCGCACCACCGCTCGAGGTTCATCGCGTAGTCCTTGACGCTCTCCCGCTCGCCGATGCGCGAGGGCGCGAGGTCGAAGATCGCCGGATACGCGCCCAGGCCGACGAGGCCGAACTCGAAGCTCGCCCGCGTCCGCAGGCTGGGCTTCTCGAACAGCACAGCCACCCGTGCCCCCGCGAGCAAGGTGCGGTCGGGGGGCGACGACTTCAGCTTGATCGCCGACGTGACGAGCCCGGCGATCTCGTCGCCCGACAGGTCGAGCACCGAAAGCAGGTCACGGCCGACGAGTGCGCTCCGGGTGATCATCGCGCGTGTCCCTCCACCTTGGTTCTGCAGATCATCGTGCCGACACTGCCCTCGCCCGCCAGCGCCGCGCCCGCGTCTTTCCATGAAGCGATCAGCACGCCCTCCGAAGCGCCGCTCGCAACGCGGAGCGCCGAGCGGACCTTGGCGATCATGCCGCCCGTCACGACACCCTCGGCGATGGCCGACGCCACGCGATCTTCGTCCAGTTCGACGATCGTTCGGCCCCCGGCGTCGAGCACACCCGGGACATCGGTGAGCAGCACGACCCGTGCCGCGCCGAGCACCGACGCGACCCCCGCAGCGGCATCGTCGGCGTTGATGTTCAGCAGCCCGCCGATACGGTCGGCGCCGATGGACGACACGACGGGCAGGAACCCGGAAGCGAGCAGCGTGCGGAGCAGCGTCCCATCGCCCCCGACGACTCGCCCGACCCGCCCGCCGACGTTCGGGTCCACTTCCGCGTCAACCACGCCCGCCGAGGCGAGCGACAGGCCCACCGCCTTCGCGCCGGCGGCGCGAAGCAGCCCGACCAGCGTCTGGTTGACCTCGCCCGCGAGGACGCCCGCGACCAAAGGCATGTCCCGCTCGCTCGTCAGGCGGATGCCGTCGCGGCGTTCAACAGGGACGCCGAGCCTTGCGAACAGGTCGTCCACCTGCCGCCCCCCGCCGTGCACCACGACGGTGTCTCCGGTGCTTGCCGCGAGATCGGCCCATAGCGGCAACGCGTCGGCGGGCTCCGCGATCGGCTTGCCGCTGATCTTGACGATCGTCGTCATGCCGGCCTTTCCGTCGGCGCGCTCGGCAGCAGGCCGAGCCGCTCGTCCCAGTTCATGCTCGCGTTGAGCGCCTGCACCGCCTGCCCGGAGGCGCCCTTGAGCAGGTTGTCGATGCACGACACGACGATCAGGTGATCCTCTCGCACCGCGATCGCGATGTCAATAAAGTTCGTTTGCGCGACCGCACCCACACTGGGCCACCGGCCCGCCGGCAGAAGTCGTACGAAGGGCTCGGCATCGTACGCGTCGCTCAGCGCTCGGCGCACGGCGTGCTCGGTGACGCCTGCGGCGAGCGAGACATGGAGCGTCGAGCAGATGCCCCGAGAGTACGGCCCCAGGTGCGGCGTGAAGATTGTGCGCGCGTTGCAGTACTGATCGATCTCGGGCTGATGCCGGTGCGAGAACACGCCGTAGGGCGACTGGCTGACCTCGCAGAATGAGGTGCGTTCGCTGGCCTTTCGACCGGCGCCGCTGACGCCCGAGGTCGAGTCGATGATCACCGGGCGCGACGCATCAGTCAGCTTCGCCGCGACCAGAGGAGCGATGGGCGTGATGGCGGAAGTCGGGTAGCAGCCGGGCGCGGCGATGAGCCGAGCACCACCGAGCCTCGAGCGGTCGAGCTCGGGCAGGCCGTAGACCGCTTCCGCGAGCAAGTCCGGGCGGGCGTGGGTGAAGCCGTAGTGGGCAGGGTACATCGCGGGGTCTCTGAGACGAAACGCTGCGCTCAGATCGACGACCGCGAGTCCGTGCTCGAGCAGATCGGCGGCAAGCGTCACGCTGGCTTCGTGCGGGGTCGCGAGAAAGGCGACGCGCGCGCCGCTCGCGGCGATGGCGGATGCCGTGCCCTCGGCGATGGTCCCGGCCGCGAGGCCGCTCAGCGAGGGCGCGACCTCCTCGATGGGCCGTTTTGCTGTCGATGCGGACCCGAACAATCCCGCGATGGACAGGCGCGGGTGCGCCGCGACGAGCTTCACGAGCTCTTGCCCGGTGTAGCCGCCGACGCCGACGACGGCGGCCGGGATTGCAGCCGGATGGTTCACGCGGCGCTCCCGTCACGCTGAGCGAGGCCAGCGAGCGCGCGCAGTGCGCGGCACACGCTCTTGACGCCCGCGGGTGTTTCCACGGCGACGAGCACCGTGTCGTCGCCCGCCACGGTGCCCACCACCTGGCTTGGTGGGAAGCGGTCGAGCTCGAGCGCCACGATCTGAGCGCTCCCGGGCGTCGTCTTCAGGACGACCAGCCCCACCGCCGCCACGACCGAGGTGACATGCTGGGCAAGGACAGCCCCCATTTCGGCGTCCCCCGGGCCGAGCGCTGGCGGCTCAACGGGGGGCACCGTGTAGCCGCCCGGGCCCTTGACAGCGCCGATGGCGCGAAGATCCCGCGAGATGGTCGCCTGCGTCGCCTCGATGCCGAGCCGGGCGAGCGCGGCCTGCACCGCCTCCTGGCTCTGCAAGGGCCGATCGGTCACGATCCGCCGAATGGCTTCTCTGCGGGCAACACGGCTCATGCATGATTATTCATGCCGTGCATAAATATGTCAAGCCGCCCCTCTTGGCAGACCGGCCGTCGACCAACGAGGCGCCTCGGGCGGCCGGGCACGGGGCGCCGCCGGCTACGCTCCGTCGATATGGCTCGAAGGGCTCGACCATCAGACTCACAGGCTGCTCCGCCGAGCGGCGCTGCTGAGGGCCACGATGCTGCTGCTCTTCGCCGCGATCGCCTGCTTCTTCCTCGCGATGCTCTGCCTCGGCGCGCAGCACATCACAGACGATCCCGAGATGCTGTATCGTGTCAGCGTCTATCTGATCATCGTCGGCGTCGGGCTGATGCTCGCGGCGATGGCGACGAGCACGCTCGAGGTCGGGGCCATCCTCGAGTCGCTGAGATACGAGCACCGGCGCGTCGCCGGGCTGCTCAAGACCGAGCCCCCGGGCGAACGGCCCACGGTCTTCGACGACCGCGGCGAAGGCTCCGGGTTGTGACCACAGAACCGATGTCCATGCGCGAGGCAAGCCGGTGCGACTGCTTGAGCAACACGAACTGATCGAGGGCGTCCATTGGTGGGAATTGGCGGGCCATCACGAGCCCGACGCCCTCGTGGATGCGTGGCGGCAAGTGCACTACGCCTGTCAGGCGGTCGCCGAGGCCGGCAAGGGCTGGGGCGAAGCGAGCGACGACGACAGCCACTCGGCCCTGATCTGGCTGCCCGACACCGAACGCCTGCCCGATCAGTTCTTCGCCGGCACGATGGTGCACGGCGAACGCGATGCCCGAACCCTGCTGCGTCCCTGGGACATGAAGCTGTTCATCGTCGATGGCCGGGGCGCACCCATCGACACCGCTGACGCGGTGGGCCGGACCGTGGGCGAGCTGATCGCCTGGGTTCGGCAGGCGTTGGAAACCCACATCGGCGAGCCGAAGCAGCACGCCGAGCCCGCCCCCGATCTGCCCGAGCACGGCCTGGGCGACGGTGCGGCGTTCGCGGAGCCCAACCAGCTCGCCGTGGCGGAGATCATCCGCTTCTACGCCAACACCGACGCGATCCTTCAACGCGCGGCGCTGCTCCTCGAAGCGACCGACGAACCCAAGGCCTGGCCCCACCACTTCGACATCGCCACCCTCGCGACGATCGATACCGATCCGGACGGCTCCATGACCCGAACGATCGGCATCGGCCTGACGCCGCCCGACGCGGGCAGCGACACCGGCTACTGGTACGTCGCGCCCTGGTCGCGGCAGAACGGCGCGAGCACCAGCGATTGGCCCTCGCTGACGCTCGGCGCATGGAAGCCCCGTGAGGACTCGATGCCCATGGCGGTGCTCAGCGTCGACGAGGTCACCTCAACCGAGGACCGGGCCGAGCAGCACCGGCGCGTTGCGGCGTTCATCGCCGAGGCCTACAACGCCTGCCGAAGGGCCCACGATCATGGATAAAGGTCAGAACGAACGGCCGGCGCGGCTCACACAACATCACCCACTTCCTGCTCAACAACAACACACTCGGCAAGATCGCGACAGCGCAGCGTGCCGGCGATGGGAACGCCTGGCAGACCCGGCTCCGCAATCCGAACATCGCTGAGTACGTGACATCCAGCGCCGGTCTTGGCATTCGAGTCGAACGCGCGGACGAGCTGCACGAATCGCTCCTCGCGGCGATGGCGTTTGAAGGCGCTGCGACAGTCGAAATCATGACCGACGCGTTGCTGGGCTAGGGAATCGCCGGGCAGCACGTCTCCGCACCGCTCCGGCCCGCGGCTGCTTGTGCGAGGGGTCGTGCGCCCGGTGAGGACCGGCTAGACCGCGTCCCCCGAGGTCAGCCGAACGCGCTTCGATTCCAGCTCGTCCCAACGCTCGTACAGCGCCTTCACCTCGGCCTGCGCTGCCTCAAGAACCCGGCAAGCCTCGGTCATCTTGGCGTGATCCGTCGCGTGGCGAGGGTCCGCGAGCCTCGCCTCGGCCTTCGCCGCCTCCGCCTCGGCGTGCTCGATCCGGGCCTCGATCCCCTCCAGCTCGCGCTGCTCGTTGAACGACAGCTTGGCGCGGCGATTGGCGTTGCGCTTGGCGCTCGTCGCCGCGGCCGGGTCTGCCTCGGAGCGGGCCTGGGCCTTTCGCGACGCCACATCCTCGCGCCGACGCGCCTCGGCCTCGGCGACCGCCTGATCCACGCTGGCGAACTGCCGCGCCCCGCCCTTGCCGTCGAGCGCGAGCACGGTGGTCGCCAGCCGATCGAGCATCGCCTGGTCGTGCGTAACGAGGATGAGGGCGCCGGGGAAGTCTTCGAGCGCTTCTTCCATGGTCTCGAGCGAGGGGATGTCGAGGTCGTTCGTGGGCTCGTCGAGGATCAAGACATCGCAGGGCTCGAGCATGATGCGGGCGACATGCACCCGCGCGAGCTCGCCGCCGCTGAGCGAGCCCACGGGCTGCTCGAGCTGCTGATCCTTGAACAGGAACCGCCGTGCCCATCCGGTGACATGGAGCGTGCGGTCGCGGAAGACGACCTGATCACCGACCGGGCAGAGCGCGTCGCGCAGCCGGAGCGAGGGCGGGAACTCCTCTCGCTTCTGGCTGAAGACAGCGACCGTCGGCGGAGGATCGGCGAGCCGCACCCGGCCGGCGTCGGGCGCGTGCTGCCGGGTGAGCAGGCGGATGAGCGTGGTCTTGCCGCTGCCGTTCGGCCCGAGCAGCCCCAGGCGGTCGCCGGCTCCGATGCTGAACGAGACATCGGCGAAGAGCTGCTTGCCTCCCAGCGTGCAGCTCAGCCCTTCGGCGATGAGCATCTTGCGGGTCTTGCGGGTGCCGGCGTTGAAGTCCAGCTTCGAGCCGAGCTCCGCCGAAGCCTCGCTGCGATCCGTGAGCTCGGCGAGCTCCGCCATCCGTTCGTGGCTCGAGTCGATGCGGCCCTTGGCCTTGGTGCCCCGGCCCTGCGGGCCTCGGGAGAGCCAGTCGATGTCCTTGCGCACGAGCCCGGCAAGCGAACGCCTGCGCTCGGACTGGGCGGCAAGAAACTCCTGCTTTCGCCGAAGAAACTCGGTGTAGTTGCCCTCAACGACGAGTAGCCCGGAGGGGTACATCGGGCTGAGCTCGGCCACGCGCGTGCTGACGCGTTCGAGGAACGTGCGGTCGTGGGTGACGAACGCAACCGCCGCCCCGCTGCCGCGGCTGGCGATCCTCGCCACCATCTGCTCGAGCCAGCGGATGCCCTCGATGTCCAGATGGCTGGTGGGCTCGTCGAGGAAAAGGATGTCGGGCTCGTCGCGCGCCGAGGCGAGGCCCGCCGCGATCGCGAGGCGCTTCCGCCAGCCGCCCGAAAGTGTGGAAGCGTCGACATCGCACAGCTCGGGCGGGAAGCCCGTCTTGCCGAGGATGATGTCGCCCGTAACCTGGGCCTCGTGCTCCTCGATTGGCTCGCCGCGTTCCTCGGCGAGCCTGAGGCCGGCCGCGGCCACCACACCCCGCGCGGTCTGGCCGGTTTCGAAGCGGTCGAGCTGCGAAACGAGCACGCAGCGCACCCGCGGATCGACTGAGACCTCGCCCTTGTCGGGCTCGATCTCGCCCGAGAGAAGCCTGAGCAGCGTGCTCTTGCCCGCACCGTTGGGACCGACGATGCCCAGCCGATCGCCCCGCTCGATCGACAGCGAGATCTCCCGAAACAGCGTGCGGTACGCGATACTCTTCGTGATGCCGGCGGCGCGAAGCATGCAGCACCGTACGTCGGTCAACCGGCGGACGCAGGGATGGCGTTTGCATCCGGCACCCGGTCGATGCCGCCTCGGTCGAGCCCGGCCGCGGCGAACGCGGCCTCGATGTCGTCGGGATCCAGGAACCGCGACGCCAGTTCGGGCGTTGGCACCCGGCACGCCTCGAGCTTGCCGAACACGACGTACCGCGAGTGCGCCACCAGCCTGTAGCCGATATCCCGCACCACCGCGGGAACAACCAGGCAGACCCTGGCCAGTCCTGCCAGCGGCGTAGCAAGCCGGGTGCCCACATGCAGCGCCGCCGACGAACGAAGCATCACCCGGCCCGACCGGATCGCCACCATGGTCGTCAGCTGCTCGGGGTTGAGCCCGATGTGTCCCGCCAGCGCCCGGCCGGCGTCGGACTGCAACGGCAAAAAGCGCATCCGCGAGCCTGGATCGCGGTCGATGATCCAGTTGATCGACCGGTTGCACAGGTTGCACACGCCGTCAAAGAGCACGACGGTCTTCGAGCTGTCGCCTGTCGCCACATCAGCCATCGATTGCTCCGCTCGGACGCGTCCGCTTTCCAAGTGTAGGAATCGGCGATCCGCGCCGCGTATTCGAACCGTCTGGCCGATGCGTGCGGGCCGATCGGACAGCCGGGATCTCTCGGCGGGGTGACAGGGTCCGAAAACAGCGTGTCGGCTGCCGGGGTCACCCGGGCTTCGGTTCCGCGGCCACGGGCACCGTTGGCCGGCCGGGCACGCCGACGTCGGCGACGAACAGCCCGCCCGCGAGCGGCTGCCGCAGCAGCGACCGGTTGTCGAGTCCAGCGCGAGCCGTGGTGATCCAGAGCTGATCAAGCTGCGGGCCACCGAAGCAGCACGAGGTCACGTGCTCGCACGGCAACGGGACGCGGCCGACTTCGCGTCCGGAACGCGGATCGATCCGTGACACACGCGCGCCTCCCCACATGGCAACCCACAGCAACCCCTCGGCATCGATGCACATGCCGTCCGGCGAACCGCCTTCAGGCGAGGCGACCGGACGACGGTCGCCGATCCCGCCGGTGTCCGCGCACCACTCGAACGCGTCGATCCGTCCGGTCGGTGTGTCGATGTAGTACATCGTGCCAGTCTCGGCCTGCCACGCGAGACCATTGGAGATCGTGACCGATCCGACGACGCGCTCGGGCTGCGCCGAAAGATCGTTGACGCGGTACAGCGCACCGGCGCCCGGCGTGGCGTCGAGGTGCATCGTCCCCGCGAACAGCCTCCCCGTCGGATCGGCCTTGGCGTCGTTCAGCCGCGTGCCGCCCGTGTCGGCTTCGATCTGGAGCAGTCGCTCGGGCGGGCCGGCACCGGGCCGAAAGCTCGCGATCGACGCGTCCTGAGCCACCAGCCAGTCGCCCCGCGCTGTGGGAACGGCGAAACCGATCCGACCGGGCACGCTCCAGGTCTCGTGCGCTCCGTCCGCCGGGTCGAAGCGGTGGAGCGCTCGCCCTTCGATGTCGACACACCAGAGACAGTCCCGCCACCACACGGGACCCTCGCCGAGCGTGCACGCGAGGTCGAGAGCGATATCGGCGCGAAACTCATGCATTCCAGGCTTCCGATCGGTCCCCGCCGCCCCGGCACCGCCCGCGTCGACAACCCGCCTCCGGTATCAGGAGACGCCCGGCTGATGCGACGCCGAACGCGGCTTCGAGCTCCGCCGCGATCGCCGAGCAGTGTAGCGACCGGCGGGCACACCGAGGCACAATCGCTCGTCCAGCAGCTTCAGCCCTCCCCGATCTTCAGCATCGCCGAGCCGTCGCTCGCCGCGACGGGCAGAACCGATATCCGTGGGCACTTCGGTCGCCACCGCGATCCGGCAGCCGCGCCGACGGTCGATCACGCCTCGCTCACGCGTTCGACCGCATCGGCTCGGCGTGGCCTCTACGCGGCCCGGTTGTCACCCTCGCGGAAACGGCCGCGGCTGATCCGGGTCAGCACTCGGTCAACGAACACCTCGAACAGCGCCCGGTCGTACGCCTTGCCGGCCTCGTTCGACATGATCTCGAGCACATTGTCAACCGGCTTGCCGTTCCGATACGGCCTGTCCGACCGCAACGCATCGAAGATGTCCGCGATCTGAACGATCTGGCTCACCAGGGTGGGCGTCGCCGCCGAGGCCGGCTCCGGGTAGCCCCGTCGATCGAGGCGCCGATGGTGCTCGTAGGCCACCACCGAGGCGAGCAGCGGCAGATCGTCTCGCTCGAGCAGCAGCTTTGCGCCGACGGCCGGATGAGTGAGAACAACGCGCCGTTCCTCATCCGAGAGCGGACCGCTCTTCAAGAGAATCGAGCTTGGGATCTCCCGCTTCCCGATGTCGTGCAGCATCGCCGCGATGACCGCCCGTTCGGTGTCGGCCTCCGAAATGCCAACGTCCCTGGAGAGAGCACCCACCAGCGCCGACACGTTTACGGTGTGCGCCATCAAGTACTGATCGTGATTCTGTATCTCGACCAGTCGGAGCATCGGTTCGCTTCGGTCCGTGACCGTGCGGAGCACCGACTCGGCGACGCCCTCAAGTTCTGCCCCCTTGAGGGCGCTGGCGAGCAGAACATTCGCGTGAAGGCGGGCCAACGGGCCGCACAGCCGCGCGAGCGGTGCGCCGTCGTGTGTGGCATCGCACTCCTCGTCGGGCCTGACACCCGCGCGGAGCCTCGCGGGCCCCAGGCTGCGGGGGCCCGTGACATCCGGGGGCTGCCTGAGTTCGCGAGCAAACCGAACGACGTCGGCGGGTTCCACGCCCCGCCTGGCTCGGACAGTGCGGAGCCCGTGCGCACGAAGCATGCTGCCGAGTTGCGAGACGACCTCGCTGTGCTCCGTCACGATGGTTGCACCAACAGCGATGCGGTCCGGCGCGAAGGCGATCACGAGCTCATCGCCCTCCCACGAGGCCTGTGCGAGCAGCCGAGCCGCGCTCTCCGCGGCATCGAGCGTGTCGCCGTGGTGCTGCCATGACCGCGCGCCCGAGCAGACGGCGGCAGCAATCGCTTCGAGCGCAGCGGTGCTCAGTTCAGGCACAACGCCTCCTCGCTCCGTGGCGACCGCTCATTCGTCCGAGCACAGCCAGCATGCGCAGCCGTGGCGACCGCCATTCCCGAAGAACGCGCCGGGTCGGTTCGGTCACCGAGGCGTACCCGCGCAGGGCCGACAGAAGCGGCTCCGCATCACCCCGAACGATCGCCGATGGTCGATCACGCATGACATCCAGCAGCTCGACAAAGGCTCGCTCCGCGACCGGCTGATCGTGCCGCAGCGCATCGGTTAACGCACGCAGCTCCGCCGTCGACACCCCACGGAGGCTCACCATCGCGCAGAGCACCCGGGCGATCGTCGCCGATCGTGTGTGCGCTGGTCCGGACGTCATGCTCGCGATCGCTTCCTCGAGGATGTCGAGCCGCGGCGCGTTGATGACGTGCTGCACAACACTCGCGGGCCACGAGCCGGCACAACACTCAAGCAGTCGAAGCACCGCCCTGGTGTGCTCCGGCTGGGTCGGCGACAGCAGATGCTCGACGCAATGCCCGATCTGGAAGGCCTCCAACCCTTGACACAGCGGACCCAGCATGTCAGCGTCACGCGGCGCTACGCTCAGGTGCTCGCCGATCGCCGAGGCGCGAAGCTCGGCTGGCAGACTCCGGAACCACGCGAGGGCGCGCGCCGTCGACTCCTCACCGGGCGCCCGGCTGCAGAACTCGAGTAACAGAGTGGCGGCGTGCTCCTGCGCCAGATCGAGCAGACGCAGAAGCCCCGCGTCGATCGACGGGTCGTCGAACAACCGAAGCAGAGATCGGACGCACTCCGGCCTCTTCAACGCAGCCGCGAGCCGACGCTGGCCGCGAGACAGCTGGCGTGCATCCCCGCCGGGCTCGAACTCCCGCGTGACCGCCCGCAGCACGAGATCGGTCCGCGACTGTCGGATCAGCGCGTCGGCCGCCCGGGCTACACCGGTGGCGGCGATATCCGGATCCCCCGTCTCCTCGCTGAGCCACGCGCCGATCTCGGCCGCGCGGACCGCGACGCGGTCGTCGCTCTCGACCTCGCCGAACGAGGCCGCGCTCCCGGTGTGGCTGTCCGACCGAACGGACGAAAGCAACTCCTCGACGTACTCCTCGGCGCTGAACCCGTCCCGCGACCGACTTGGATCGGCAGCAACAAGCCGTGAGTCTGCCGGAGTCGCCCCCCACGCCTCGATGATGGCACGAACGCGCCGATGCCGACCGTCGTCCTTCGCCAGCTCGACAAGCCGCGTGAACAGCAGACGCCCCGTACCCCGAAGAAGCGCCGCGTTGCCGGCCACGCCCTCCAGCGCTGCGATCAATTCGTCGATCGGCCACACCGGCGCGAGCCTCGCCACCGCCAGAAGCCCCTCGGAATCGGGACGCGCCATCGGCCGAAGCAGGGCCTCTCGCACCTCGAGGGGCAACCGTTGCACACAGGCAGCCAGCCATGGCTTCCTTCCGGCGCGAACTCGCTCCTCGGCCCGCTCCGCAGCGATCGACTGATCGATCAGCCATGTCCGCACGATCTCGCTGTCGCCCTCGCATCCCGCCCGCAGCCGATCGACAATGCGGTCCGCCGTCGCGCCCGGATCGCCAGCCGGATCACCCAGCGCGGCCTGAAGCCCAGCGCCCGGCGCGATCCGATGGCCCGCCGCGGGGTCGCGGCCGATGAGCGTCGAACGCGGCGACTCGCCTGCTGCTGGCGAGGCAACGAGCGTGATCGAGCCGCCGCGTGCGCTCCCGAAGACGCGGAAGGCCTCGTCAAGGCTCCCGCCGCCGTGCCGCGCCCGGTGAATGGCCGCGAGCAGGGCACGCGCAGACGATGCCTCTACGGCGCCGGCCACCTTCATCGCAGCGGCTTCCAGGCCGTACAGGTCGGCTGCGAGCTGCGATACCAGCGTCGGAGGGATGGGCGCTCCCTGCCACAGGAAGGCCCCGCAGGCGATGTCAACGCTCGCTTCGCGTGCGCTCGACCGCTCGGCCAGGTAGCGCGTGCTGTCGGCCACGGCTTCGGCCAGCGCCGACACGAGCGGATGATCGCTCCCGTACAACCCGATGGCGGCGTACGCCGCGCTCAGATACTCGATGACCTCGGTGATCTCTCGCAGGACAACTGAAGCTGGTGCGCCGTCGCGGGCCATCGGTCACGCCGCTCCCTGCTGCGCAGCCGGCTCGTCGCCGTGCAGCCAGAAGCGGTCCTTCCCACTCTGCTTCGCGCGGTACATCGCCTCGTCCGCCGCCCGGAGGACATCCTGCCCCCGCGCGGCGCGCTCGACACAGATCGCCACGCCGATGCTCGCCGTTGAAGTCACGTCGTGATCGAGAATCCGGTACGGCGAGCGGAGGCGTGCGAGGAACGCTTCCGCGAGTGCTTCGACCTCGTCGCGACGGGTCAGGCCGGGCACAATCACGACGTACTCATCGCCGCCGTACCGAGCGATGCAGGGCCGCGAGGCGTTCATGGGGAGGTCGATGCCGCGGAACGTCTCCCGCAGGCGATCGGCGATCTGCTTGAGCAGTTCGTCCCCGACGTGGTGCCCCAGGGTGTCGTTGATGGTCTTGAAGCCGTCAAAGTCGAAAAAGTAGACGACGAATCCGCGTGAGATGCCGTGGCTGGTGCGGTGCGCCTCGGTTTCGAGGACGCTCGTCAGGTGTCCGCGATTGGAGAGCTTGGTCAGCGGGTCCGTGTTCGCTGACAGCGCCCGTTCGGTGCTTTCACGCCGCTTCTGCGTTGTCTCCGCGATCACGCCGGCGACATAGGCGCTGCGTCCCGTGGCGGAAAGCAGGTACCACCGCCTCTGGCCCTGCACGACGAACGCCCGCTCCGACCGCACCGGAACGGTTGAGCCGTGCGCCTTGCCCGCGATGTCCTCGATCCACCACGAGATGCCGTCGGGGTCCCTCGATCCGAGGCCGACGCCGCGGCCGTTGTCCGCGGGATCGAGGCCGAGCAGCTCCTTGAGCTCGCGATTTCCGGCAACAAGCCGGAACGAGCCGGGAGCCCCCTGTCCAACGGGCACGCGCTGGAGCACGAATGTCGCCCCGAGGGAGCAGTCCATCATCAGCCGGTAGATCAGCTCGAGATTGGTGACCCGGTGCAGGATCGCCGGGATGGCCCTGGCGGCGTCGTGATACTTCTCGGCGCGCCGGGCGACCCCGCTCAGCACGGCGAGCCCCGGGATGAGCATCAGCACCGCCGCGTACGAAGCGATCAGCAGCGTCGAACCGGACGCCAGCCACTCGAATTCCAGACGCTCCAGCGCGACGGGCATCGACGAAGGCGCGACGGCGAGAAGCTGCACGCTGAGGAACAGGGCGAGGCACAGGAAGACGACCGGCCGCGTGATTCGGAGCAGGCCGGCCCGCCTCGTCCCCGACCAGATCGCGACCGCACCAACCGCGCCGATCGCGACATGGACGGATACCACCAGCCACAGCGTCATGCGTCCCCTCTCCCGCCCGGACGCTGTGACATCGGACCGGCGGCGGACCCGCATGACGACGGCAACGCCTCCCGTCTGCCGTTGCCCTCTCTGCAATCCCTCAGGGCGGCACGATCGACACAAAGCGACCGGCATCTCCCCGCGTGATCGGTCGGACCTTCGCTGGGTCTGCGCGGCCTCCCTCCGGGAAAGTCGGGCGCCGTGCAACCAGGGACGCGGCGAGCCGTTCACTGTGCGCCGGCCGAGGCGGCAACAGTCGCCATACCGTGGGGCTTCGGTGCATTCGGTTCCCGGAGCGGGCGTCGTCCAGCGCGCCGGACCAGATTCGTACGGGGGATGATCCATGACACACCGTCTCGCAGCCATCGCTCTCATCGGTTGTGCCGGCCTCGCGGTGCCGGCCCTCGCGCAGGCCGACGCCGACGCGCCCCACGCGGGCATGCTCCGCTATCCGGATGTGAGCGCAACCGAGATCGTGTTCGTCTACGCGAACGACCTGTGGATCGTCTCGCGCGACGGCGGCCAGGCCAGGCCGCTCGCGAGCCCCGCCGGACAGGAGCTCTTCCCCAAGTTCAGCCCCGACGGCGCCCATGTCGTCTTTCAGGGCAACTACGACGGCGACCGCGATCTCTACAGCCTGCCCACCACCGGCGGCCCGCCGACGCGCCTCACCCACCGTTCCGGCTCCGAGATGCCAACCGACTGGACCACCGGCGGCGACATCGTCTTCTTCACCTTCGCCGACCGCGACGGCATCACCAGCCCGCGTCTGTACACGGTCTCCTCCGAAGGCGGGCTGCCCAGCAAGATGCCGGTCGAGTACGGCGCCAACGGCGTCGTCAGTGCTGACGGCCAGTGGCTCGCCTACACACCGTTCTGGCGCGACTCGCGAACCTGGAAGCGGTACAAGGGCGGCATGGCGGCCGATGTCTGGCTCTTCAACCTCGAGACCAACGAGTCACGCCAGATCACCGACTGGGCCGGCACCGACACCATGCCCATGTGGCACAACGGAACCGTCTACTACCTCTCCGATGCCGGCCCCGAGCATCGGCTCAACATCTGGTCGTACGACACCGAGTCGGGCCAGCGGCGTCAGATCACCGACTTCGACGAGTTCGATGTCAAGTTCCCCTCCATCGGTCCGGGCCCCGACGGCCGAGGCGAGATCGTCTTCCAATTGGGCGACGAGCTGCGCCTCGTTGACCTCACCACCGGCGAGAGCCGGGCGATCCGGGTGACCATCCCCGGCGCTCGGCCCGCGCTGCGGCCCCGGGCGGTCGAGGCGGGCCAGAACCTCGCCGGCGGCGGGATCTCGTCAACCGGCAAGCGGGCCGTGGTCGAAGCCCGGGGCGACATCTGGACCGTGCCCGCCGAGCACGGCCCGATCCGACAGATCACCGACACATCGGGCGCCGCCGAACGCTCGCCCGCGTGGAGCCCCGACGGCCGATGGATCGCGTACTTTTCCGACGAAGACGGCGAGTACGAGCTCTACGTCACCCAGTCCGACGGCAAGGGCGAGACCAGACAGCTCACCGACGGCAACGAAACCTTCTTCTACAGCATCACCTGGTCGCCCGATTCCGAGTCGATGATCATCGTCGACAAGGCTGGCCGGCTGCTGCTGGTCGACGCCGACACCGGCGACATGACCGAAATCGACCGCGACCCGTGGGGCAACCAGCCCGGCGTCTCGTGGTCGGGCGATTCGCGGTGGATCACCTGGTCGCGGGCCGAGAATCACACGCTCAACGCGAGCATCTGGGTTTACGACACCGAAACGGACGCGAAGCACAAGCTGACCAGCGGCTTCTTCAGCGACGCGAGCCCGGTCTTCAGCCGCGACGGCGAATACCTGTACTACACCTCCAGCCGCCGCTTCGAGAACCCGCAGTACGAGGATGTCGGCTCGACCTTCGTCTACGTGAACACGGGCGTGCTCATCGCGGTGCCGCTGACCGATGAAGTCGAGAACCCGTGGCTGATCGAGTCGGACGAGGAGACCTGGGAGGAAGACGACGAAACCGAAGAGGGCGAGGACGACAACAAGGGCGATGAAGAAGACGCCGAGGAAGGCGACGGCGATGACAACGAAGCCGGCGACGGTGACGCCGGCGCGGAAGACGCCGCCGAGGAAGCCGACGCGGATGCCGCCGACGGCAGCGGCGACGCCGAAGCCGATCCCACCGAGGGCCTCGACACCGAGCACCCGCTCTACGGCGAATGGGAGGGCACCGCCAAGGGCTTCGCAGCGGTCGGCGCGCCCGAGGATGAGATGAGCTTCTCGATGGTCATCGTCGTCGATGACGAGGGCAACATCTCGGGCACCTCCGAGTCGTCCGGTGAGACCAGCGACCTGGGCGACGTCGTGAAGTGGGACCCGGCCAAGAACGAACTGTACCGGGAGCGGGCGCAGAACGGCATCACCGTCGTCAGCCGGGGCACCGTGAGCGGCGACAACATGACCGGCACCTGGGAGATCGAGGCCATGGGTGTCTCGGGAACCTGGGAGGCCACGCGCACCACCCGCGAGATCGACGAAGAGACGCTCGCCGAGATCGTCGACGCCGAGGACGGCGAAGACGGCGAGCCCGTTGAGATCACGATCGAGGGCTTCGAGGAGCGCGGCATGGAGATCCCGGTCTCCGTCGGACGCTTCTCGAACCTCGCGGTCAACGACAAGAACCAGCTTCTCTATGTCCGCCTTGGTTCGCCCGGAACGCCGCCGGCGATCAAGCTGGTGGACATCTCCGACGACGAGCCCGAGGAGAAAACCGTGCTCGGCGGCGCGGGCGGGTTCGACATCTCGGCCGACGGCAAGAAGCTCATCGCGGGCGGCGCCGGCGGCTGGGCGATCGTCGACGCGAAGCCCGGCCAGAACTTCTCGAGCACCCTGCCGAGCTCCGGCATGCGCAAGATCGTCGAGCCGCGCGAGGAATGGCGCCAGATCTTCACCGACGCGTGGCGCCGACACCGCGACTTCTTCTATGTCGAAAACCTGCACGCCGTCGACTGGGAAGCGGTCTACGAGCGCTACAGCGACATGCTCGATGACGCCGCCACGCGCGAGGATGTGAGCTTCATCATCGGCGAGATGATCTCGGAGCTCAACGTCGGCCACGCCTACTACTGGGGCGGCGACGTCGAGGGCGAGCCCAGCGAGAATGTCGGCCTGCTCGGCGCCGATTTCGAGCTCGCCTCCGAGACCGACGACGACGGCGACGAGATCACGGCGTACCGCTTTGCGCGCATCTACCAGGGCGGGCCGTGGGACTCCGACGCCCGCGGGCCGCTGAGCCAACCGGGCGTTGACATCGAGGAGGGCACCTACCTGCTCAAGGTCAACGGCGTCCCGCTCGATACGGCCAAAGACCCCTGGGCCGCGTTCGTCGGGCTCGCCGGCAAGGACACGACGCTGACCGTCGCCGACGCGCTCGCCGGCGACGAGGACACGCGCAACGAGCGCGAGGTCACCGTGGAGCCCATCGGCAGCGAGGCCAACCTCCGCTACCGCGCGTGGGTCGAGGGCAACCGCAGGCATGTCGACGAGGCCTCGAACGGCCGCGTGGGATACATCCACGTGCCCAACACGGGCGTGCAGGGACAGAACGAACTGTTCCGTCAGTTCTACGGCCAGGTGGGCAAGGAGGCGCTCATCATCGACGAGCGTTGGAACGGCGGCGGGCAGATTCCGAACCGATTCATCGAGCTGCTCAACCGCCCCCGCACCAACTACTGGGCCCGCCGCGACGGACGCGACTGGCCCTGGCCCTACGACTCGCACCAGGGCCCCAAGTGCATGCTCATCAACGGCATGGCGGGCTCGGGCGGCGACATGTTCCCGTGGCTCTTCAGGCACCACGAGATCGGCAAGCTCGTGGGCACGCGGACCTGGGGCGGGCTCGTCGGCATCTCGGGCGTGCCCGGGCTGATCGACGGCGGCTACACCGCGGTGCCGACCTTCGGCTTCTACGAGACCGACGGCACGTGGGGCATCGAGGGCCACGGCGTCGACCCCGACATCGCGGTGGTGGATGACCCGACCGCCCGCGCCGAGGGACGCGACCCGCAGCTCGACGCCGCCATCGAGCTCATGCTCAAGGAAGCCGACGCGAACCCGTACCGCCCGGCCGCACGCCCGGGCGATCCCGACCGCAGCGGCATGGGCATCCCTGACGCCGACCGCTAATCGGGACCGTCGGCTCTTCAGCGAGGCCGCTCGCCCCGGTGGCGCGCTTCGGCGCGTCGCTCGGTCAGGCGCGCGCCGTGCCCAGCGCCGGGCGGAGCAGCGACGCGGAAAGCGTCCTGGGAATACGCTGTCCGGATGCACACCATCCCCTGTCTGCTGCTGACCGCTCTCGTTCTCGCCACACTGGGATGTGCCGGGCCCGTACGCTGGCAGCGCATCGATGCCGCACATCTCGACGCGTCCGAGGTTCCCCGGCAGATGCGCGGCGCGTGGGTGGCGACCGTGGCCAACATCGACTGGCCCAGCCGGCCCGGGCTGTCCGCGACCGAGCAGCGGCGCGAAGCCGACGCCATCCTCGACCTCGCCGCCGAGCTCGGCCTCAACGCGATCGTGCTCCAGGTCCGCCCGCACACCGACGCGCTCTACGCCGAGGCGCTCGAGCCCTGGTCCAGCTACCTAACCGGGCAACAGGGGCGGGACCCGGGCTATGACCCGCTGCGATACTGGCTCGACGGCGCGCACGCCCGCAGCCTCGAGCTGCACGCCTGGATCAACCCCTTCCGCGCCGGGCATCCCGCCGAGAAATCCGAGCTCGCGGGCGACCACGTCAGCCGCACCGACCCGGAGCTCGTGGTCGCCTACGGCGACTACCTCTGGCTGAACCCAGCCCACCCCGCGGCGCGAGCCCGCTCGCTCGCCGTGGTCGAGGACCTTCTCGAACGCTACGAGCTCGACGGCCTCCATCTTGACGATTACTTCTATCCCTACCCCATCGACGGCGTGGAGTTCCCCGACGGCGACCGGTACGACGCCTTCGTTAAACAGGGCGGCACGCTCGATCGCAGCGCCTGGCGGCGTTCGCACATCGACGGCTTCGTGCAGGATCTGAGCCGGACGGTCCGCCGCGTCCGGCCCGATGCGCTCTTCGGCATCAGCCCCTTCGGCATCTGGCGCCCGGGGCACCCCGAGGGCATCGTGGGTTTCGACGCCTACGAGCGGCTCGCCGCCGACGCGAGGCTGTGGCTCAAGGCCGGCTGGGTCGACTACGCGGCCCCGCAGCTGTACTGGAAGCGAGACAGCGAGGGCCAGCCCTTCGATCCGCTGCTGCGCTGGTGGCAGGGCGAGAACGCTCGCGACCGGGCCGTCTGGCCCGGGATCTATCTCACCCGCATCCAGGCCGACGGATCCGGCTGGGCACCCGATGAGATCATCGGCCAGCTCGAGAACGTCGACGATCGCGCCGCCGGCGGCTGGCTGCTCTTCTCGATGATCGGGCTGCTGCAGGACCGGCAGGGTGTAGCCGCGGAGCTGAAGCGGTTTCTGAGCGGTGAATCGGCTCTTGTGCCCGCGTCGTGGCGGGCGGCGGCGCCCGGTCCGATCGACCTCCGCGCGGAGGTCCTGGACGAGACCGACGAGGTCACCATCCGTTGGACGCTGCGGGGCCCACGGCCGCGGCACTGGGTCGTGCAATCCAGAACGAGCGAGGGCTGGTCGCACCGCGTGCTCCCGGGCGATGCGGCATCGATGACGATGAACGCCGCGTCACCCCACGCCGCCCCCGACGCGATCGTGCTCACCCCGATCGCGACGAATCGCCGAGCGCACGCCAGCGTCGCGTGGATCCGCCCCTGAGCCGGACGCTGTGCGCAAAGAAAGCGCCGGCCGATCCGTTGGGATCGGCCGGCGCGTCGGATGGTGATCTCAGCCTGTGTTCCGTCGATTACGGGTTGCAGGTCGGGCCGTTGGCGCCGGCGTTAAACGCGAGGATCCAGCCGTTGAAGTCGGCGGGGGTGACGAGCCCGTCCTGGTTGGTGTCCGCGACGAGGCTGCCGTTGTTGAAGTTGAGAATCCAGCCGTTGAAGTCGGCGGGCGTGATCAGGCCGTCGCCGTTCTGATCGGCGCAGAGCCGGTCGCTGGTGGCGGGCTGGGGCTGGAAGAAGTGGATGATGTGCGTCCCGGAGTCGAGCAGCGCGAGGGTCTGCGTCGGCTCGTGCCAGGCGAAGTCGTAGCTGCCCGTGCCGGCGGGGAGCACAAGCGGGTCGCCGTTCTCGTCGAACAGCGCGTAGCTGAGCTGGTTACCGGCGGTGTCGTACAGGAGCACGTTGCTGTCGGTCGTCTGCCCGGGTGCGGTGGTCAGGCGCTTGTTGTACACCACGAAGTCCTGACCGTCGTAGTTGTCGACGAATGTGGCCTGCTGGCCCACGATGAACGGCGCGTCGCCGTCGACTGTCGCGTTGCTGCGGATCACGAGCCGGTTGGTCACGTTGTTCATCAGGTCGCGCTCGGCGATGACGAGATCCGCATCGGCGACGGCGACGATCCACCGGCCATCGGGGCTGAAGTCGAAGCCCCGCCAGAACGTGCCGCCCAGCCCGTCACGGTCGGTCGTGCCCGGCGCGAACTCGAGGATCGGGCCCTGGACTTCGGGCGCGACCGGGTCCGGGGCGTAGATGCCGTCGCCCAGGGCAGTCGACAGGTTGGGGCGGGTCACGCCGATCGGGCCGCGCGGATCAACGGGCTGTAGCAGCAGCGAGGCGATGGGCCCATCGCTGATGCCGTCGCCGTCCTGGTCGTACCCGTTGCCGTCGGGGCCCGGGTCCCAGGCCACGGCGCCGAGGCCGCGATCCGCCTGGCTCACGCCGTTGAGAATCGGCGTCTGCTGGGATTCTGTGTCGTAGGTGACGATGCTGCCCACGCCGCTGGAACCGCTGTCGTAGACGGCGATCAGGCCGGCACCCGGCGCCCAGTCCATGCCCGTGTACCCGCGGAACTGGGGCGAGGAACGGCGGGAGGAGGTGTTCACGTTGAATGGGTCGTTGAAGTCGATCAGGGCGCTGCGGTTGGGCCCGGTGTCGGTGTAGTCGATGATGTGGCCGATCTGAATCCACGGATCGGCGAAGTTGTTGAACCCGGCGAGGTAGACATCGGTGCCGTCGAACGCCATAGAGAAGATCAGGCTGCCCACGAGCAGCGGGTTGGTTCCGCTGGTGTCGCGGAAGTCATTGATGTCGTCGATCGCCACGCGGTGGAACTCAACGTCCTGCGCGGTCGCCGTGCCGGTTGCCATGCCCGCCATCAGAGCAAGCAGAAGTGCCTTTTTCATCGATTCAGTCCTCCGGAGATTGAAATCGCCCCGTGAGATGGGGCCTCTTTTCGCCGCACGCGGGCCGTATGCGCCTGCACACAGCCCGTCATCCATTGAAGATTCTATAAGAATCCGCGACCGACGCAAGCCCCGTGTTGCCACTTGGGAGCGACCATACCCCATACTGGCGAGGCGGCCGCACGAACGACTCAATTGGCGGCAGCGGCGGCGGCACCGCGGGCCGCGTGGAAGTCGTCCGTTCCAAAGGCAAGCCGCCAACCGGGTTGCGCCACCCGCGTCAGGTCTCGGCGGATCTCCGCCTCAAGCGTGGGATGCGCTGCGAGGCGGATCCCGATACCCCCGAGCAGCACGACCCAGTCGGGCCGATAAATCGCGTGGCAGATCCGGACGGCCCGCACGAGGGCCTCAAGCCCATCGGCGCCCGGCGCGAACGCCGGTTCGATGCCGCCCGCCGACGCCACGGCCCGCGCGCCGATGTAGGCCTCCAGACCGCCGCGGCCGCCGTCGGGCCCCACCGGTGCGCCCTCGCGAGGCCCGACGGTGACATCGATCTGACCGAGGTGGCCGGCACCGCCATAGGTCCACGTGGCGAAAGCGTCGCCGTCCATCACGCTCAGCCCCACCCCGGTGCCCATCGCGATCCCAAGGCTCCGCCCGGCCGCCCCCGTCCGGGCTTGCCAATCGCGTAGCGCGGACACGGCATCGGTCAGCCGGATGACGGCGCTCGGCACGGCACCGATCGCTTCGGCAACCATCTCGGCGAGGTCCCAGCCCACCAGCCCGGGCACATTCACGGCGATCTCGATGCTTCGCCGGTCGGCCGCGGGGATGCCGGGCACGCACAGTCCGACCCGGTCCCCGCTGGCCTCGATCCCGAGGCGGTCCATCGCGGCGCGGAGGGCGGCGATCAGCGCGTCCCGATCGGGCATGCTGTAGCGGTCGCTCTTGGCCAGACGCCACGCCCCGCCCTCGTGCGCGGCCATCTTGACCGAGCTCCCGCCGATGTCGATGCCGATCCGTGGTCCGGTCACGGCCCGCCCGCGGCGTCCTCGACGCGGAAGGCCTCGATCAGCAGCCTGGTGTCCTCGTCGGTGATCGCGCCGTCTCGGTTCACATCGATGGGAGACCGGGTCTGGTCGTAGCAGTCCTCGATGTCGAAGACGCCGTCGCGGTTCGCGTCGAGATCGAGACCGATGTCCACCGTGAGCAGGGTGTGGAAGATCAACTGGTCGTCGTAGTCGACATCGCCGTCGGCGTCGAGGTCGTGCAGGTTGATGATCGCGCCGACGGGCCCGCCGGCCCCGGGCCCGGTGAACGAAGCCAGGAAGGCCTGCAGATCGCGCTCGTCGACGACGCCGTCGACGCCGTAGCGGGCGCGGGCGAACAGGCTGAGCAGCTCGGCCTCGTCTGCGGCATCGATCACGCCGCTGCCGTCGAGGTCGTACTGCTGCGTCCGACCCGTCGCCGGCCTTGGATCGCCCGTGTAGAACGAGCGGAAGTCGGCGATGTCGCGGCCGTCGATGAGCCCGTCGAAGTTGACATCGCCCGGCTGTATCGGCGCGTTGGCGTCGATCCAGGTGCGCAGCGACGCCAGCTCGGCGGCGGTCTGCGCGAGGTAGCTGCCCTCGAAGAACACGAACCCATCGAGCCCCGCCTGCGCCACCGCGTCGAGCTGCGTGGCGACCGGGGGGTGCGGCGAGGTGCCGGTCAGCGCGAGGCCCGCCACGATCGGCGTGGTCGGCGCCAGACTCTGCGCAAGGTTCAGATCGTTGCGGATCGAGGTCTGCGTGGGCCCGTAGGCCATCGGGATGATGACCTCCATGTACCCGCCGTTCGCCCAGGCGGGCCAGTCCTGCATCTTGGCGAGCTGGCCGCTGCTGGTCGTCGCCGAAGCGAAGATCGCCGCCGAGAAAACCTGCCCCGGCGCGACCGCGTTGATCGCGTCGAACATGACCTGCACGCAGCTCGATATCCCGTCGCGGCGGAACTGCACGTAGGCGTTCCAGTCGGGGTCGCCGGGCTGCGTCGCCGTCAGCAGCGGGAAGCCGAAGCCGGCCTGGGTGAACTGGAACATCGTGTACGCGTCGTAGCTGTACGGCGCGGGCGAGTTGGGCGTGGTCGAGTTGTCGATCGGGTAGCGGTGGTAGTCGATGTGGATGCCCTCGAGCCCGGGGATGGCGGCGAGCTCGGCGACATAGTCGGCCAGCTTCTGCTGCACGCCGGGGTGGGCGAGGTTGACGAACTTCTGCGACGGGTTGTCGCCCACCGGCTCCTGCCCGTTGACGTCGATGACGAGCCACTCGAGGTTGTCGTTGAGGATGTAGTCGGCGCTGGTGCCGAAGCCCCAGTACCCCGTCTCGATCCAGGCGTGCACGCGGATGCCGTACTTGTGGGCCGCCACGATGGTGTCGGCGAGCTCGTCGTGCGCGAAGCGGCTCTGGAAGACATTGCTGTCGTTGGTCGCGAGGCCGTGGTAGAAGGTTTCGAGGAACAGGTCGGTGATGCCGGCCTCGGCGAGGTCGCTCAGCCGCTGATCGAGCACGGCGTCGCTCGAAATCGGACGCAGCCACACGCCTCGGATCGGCCTGGGCCCGTACGACACCCCGCTCCCCGTCGGCAGGTCCTCGACGCGGAAGCCGAGGTGGTTCGCGACCGGCCGGAAGAAGCCGTCGCTCGGGCTGTTGGTCGTGGTGACGCCCGACGGATCGGTGTAGACGAACGATGTGGAGCCGCCGCCGTCGAGATTGACGGCGTCCCAGGCGCCCCTGGAGATCAGGAAGTCGGCGAGCTGCGGGAGCGTCATGCCCTGCGAGTAGCTGCCCTGCCGGCCGTCGACGGCGGCGATGAGCAGACGGGTGCCGTCCTGCGTGACGCCGATCGCAGTGCGCGGCTCGCGCGTGCTCGGGCTGACACGCGCCGACGCGCCGAGGTTCACGCCGTTGTCGACCAGCAGCGTGCCCGCGAGCGAGTCGCCCGACCCCGGGCCGATGCCGGCGATGCCCGTCTGGAGCGTGGCGGCCTGCGTGGGGGTGATGTAGCCTGCGAACGCGGTGCCGTTGGGCAGGATGCCGAGCGCCGGGTCGTAGTTGCCGCTGACCTGCCGCGGGTTGGAGATCAGTGTTCCGTCGGTCGCGCTGAGCCCGAGCAGCTGGCCCTGCCCGCCGCCGATGCCGGCGAAAAAGTTGGCATTGATCGCCAGATCGACATCGTTCGCGGCGGCCCAGGTGTTCACCGGGATGAGCGGCACGAAGCACGCGTTGCCGCAGAATGTGCCGGGCGTCGACACCACCTCGACGCGGCTATCGGTGAGGTCGATCTCGGCGAAGAAGCCCCGCGCGGGCCCGCCCGGGAAGCTCAGGTCGATCGGCTCGACCACCACAGGCTGAGCGGAGCCCGCCGCGGCAAGCAGACACGCGGCGGCGGAAACAAAGGCAGCATTCATGGCAGGATTCCGTAGGTTCATCGGGTTTGGCTCATCTCAGGGCGGCGATCGACCAGAAGCTCGACCGCTTCGATATCGGGATTGTCCACGCTCACGGTCAGCCGACCCGCGTCGTCGGCGGCGGTGACCGAATCGATCACGCTCCACGCATTGTCCGCTCGTCCGATCACGCGGTACGTGCCGGCGGGCACATCCGTTGCACTCCACTCGCTATCGGACGCTCGCGAGAGCACGATCGGCGCGGGGCGCCAGTCGGACGGGCGACGCGGGTGGGCGGCGTGGCCCTCGCTCGCGACGTTGTAGAACGCCGCGATCTCGTCGGGGTACTCGTCCAGCACGCCCCGGCTGAACCACCAGACATGGCCCCCACCGCCGGTCGAGCGCACGTGCTCGACGCTCTTGCGGAGGTCCTCCCATGGCACCGGGTCGGGTCGGCTGCCGGTCGTCAGCACGCCGGCGAGCATGAGCTCGACCGCGTCGTCGGCGCCCCGCTCCTGGAGCATCTCGATCTGCTGATCCCATGTGCCCACGAATGCCTCGTAG
>DAIOTV010000006.1:0-64216 GCA_036751825.1 Phycisphaerales bacterium | reverse complement strand
GGGGCGATGCGACCGCCCAGGGCACCGAGGGAGAGGTTGATGCGGCGCTGGGTGGTGAGTTCGAGGGTGAGTTCGCGGGGCGCACCGGGCCATGATGATCGGGATGACCGGGCGAGCGCGCACAATGCGGCGCAGGTGCGCACAGAATCGGTCACTGCCTCGTCGAGATCGGACAGAATTCGGGCGAGGATGGTGGTTGACTCGGGTGAGTCGGCGATAAAGCGGAAGAGGGTGGAGCGGACCTCCACGGGAATCTGGATGCAACCTGTCTTGGCGATGGGATCGGAAAGGGCGCGGGCGGGGTGGTAACCGAGGACCGCGCCGATGGTGGCGGGCCGATTGGCATCGCGGACGCCGCCGGCCAGTTCTTCGCACAACCCTTGCCCGATGACGAAGCCCGCGAGTCCGGGAGGGGCCTGCGAGAAGACGACGGGGTGCGCATCGGGGTGCTCGCTGAAGCGGGCGATGATGGCATCGTTGAGCGCGGGATCGGTGCAGACCCAATCCGCACCGACGATGAGAGCGCCCTCCAGAGCGTGGCGGCGCATCGCTTCGTGCAGCGCGGGTGCATCGAAGACCTCATCGAAGATGGTGGCGCCGGCGAGACCGCCTCTCCAGCATGTATCGGCCCAGGCACGGGCGATGCGAAGACGCTCGCGGTGGATGCCTTCGGTCGGCTTCCACTGCTCGATGGTGATGCGGTCGGCGAGGTTGCCCAGTTGCGCGCGGGCCTGTTCGGGCTGGCGTGCGAGGACGATGATCGACTCGGGCTCTTCGCAGTGCAGCAGTCGCGACACTGTGCGGCGGAGCGCGGGGATGCCGGCGACCTCCGGCTCATGACCATGCGAGAGAATGACTGCGCCGGTGCGGACGCGCGGGCGGGACTGCACGCGGGCATCATCATCGAGATCGGGAAGACCATCGGCCGCGATCCACAGCGCCGACAGCCCGGGCCACAGCAGCAGCCGCGATCGGTCGCCGTCGTCGGCTGAGACATCGGCGCGGCTTGCGGTCATGGGCACACCTCCGGACGGCGGCTACCGTCTCTGATTGTTCGCCACCCCCAGCCGATGGACGCTCCGCATGCCGACACGCACCCAATTGAACGACTACATCACCCTCGGGCGGAGCGGGCTGCGGGTCAGCCCGCTGTGCTTGGGCACCATGACATTCGGTCTCGACTGGGGCTGGGGCTCGACGCCCGAGGACTCGGCCCGCATCCTCGACGCCTACGCCGATCGCGGCGGCAATTTCATCGACACCGCCAACATCTACACCAAAGGCCACAGCGAGCACATCATCGGCGAGCACCTCGCCGCGAGCCCGGGCAAGCGCGACCGGCTGGTGATCGCCACCAAGTGTACGGGCAACCTGTTCCCGGGCGATCCGAACGGCGGCGGCGGCGGACGAAAGAACATCCTCGCCGCCGTCGATGAGTCGCTCCGTCGGCTCAGAACCGACTACATCGACCTGTTCTGGGCCCACTTCTTCGACAAGCACACGCCGATCGAAGAGACGCTGCACACCTTCGATGTGCTCATCGCGCAGGGCAAAGTCCGGTACATCGGTCTCTCGGATCACCCGGCCTGGGTCTGCGCGAAGGCGGACGGGCTGAGCCAGCGGTTCGGCTGGCACCGGGTCAGCGCGATCCAGATCGAGTACTCGCTCATCGAGCGGAGCGTCGAGGCGGAACTCATCCCCATGGCGATCGATCTGGGCATGGGCGTTACGCCCTGGAGCCCGCTCAAGGGCGGCATCCTGACCGGCAAGTACTCGCGCGAGAAGATCAAGCAAGAGGCCGGCCGAGGGGCGGCGTGGGAGCGGAAGATCGACGACCGGGCGTTCGGCATCATCGATGCGCTGACCGAAGTCGCCAACGACGCCGGCTGCACGCCCGCGCAGGCGGCGCTCAAGTGGGTGCAGGACCGCCCGGGCGTGACCAGCACGATCATCGGCGCGCGAACCATGGATCAGCTGACGGCGAACCTCGATGCGCTGAGCGTCGAGCTGTCCGCCGAGCACACCGCCACACTCGACGAGGCGAGCGCCATGCCCCTCGCCTTCCCCCACGCGTTCCTGAACAACATCCCGACGGTGATCCAGGGCGGGACGACCGTCAACGGCGACGCCCGCGAGCCGTGGGATCTTGCGCCCAAGAACGACGACGAGCGGTGGTGATCGGGGTCGAAACCGGGTTGGGAACCGGGCTGGGAGCCGGGGCGTCGGAATAGGCGTTGGCGGCGCGGCGTACGCTCGTGCATGCTGACCCCAGACTTTCTGCGCTCGAAGTTCGATGCCGGCCTGACCTACCCCGACTACGTCGCGACCGGCAGCCCGCCGCACCAGTCGGCGTGGCGGGACTTCCACGCCGGCGTGTCGCTGACTGAGCGCCAGCGTGCGATGCTGGGCGGGTTTGAGCGCCGGCTGAACGTTCTGGTGTCCAGCGGCACCTGGTGCGGCGACTGCGTGCAGCAGGTGCCGATGATCGAGGTCCTCGCGTCGGCGACCCGCGGCCGAGTCGAGGCGAGGTACCTCGATCGCGACGAGCACGCCGATCTGGCCGAGCGGGTGATGCTCTGCGGCGGGCTGCGGGTGCCCGTCGTGCTCATCCTGAACGAAGACTTCGACCTGCTGGCGCTCGAGGGCGACCGGACGCTGGCTCGTTATCGGGCCATGGCGGCACGCCAGCTCGGGCCCAGCTGCCCCCTGCCCGGTGCCCCCGTACCCACCGAAGAAGTCGCGGCCACCCTCCAGGACTGGGTCGACGCCTTCGAGCGGGCCCACATCATGGCCCGGCTCAGCACCAAGCTCCGCCAGCGGCACCGGGACTGAGGCGCGGGGGCGGTCTGTGCGGCCTGGGTGTTCTGGGATCCTATCAAAAAGCGAATACGCGGATCGTCAACCAATCTGATCGGGTTTTTGTTGACACAAGCCCCGATTTCGGGCATGCTTCGCAGTGCCGGCGTGAGACACCGGCGTGCGGCTGGCTGGGGTGCGCGGTGCGCACCGCAGCGGGCCGCGAGGACGCGGTCGGGTTCGCAGCCCGGCCCTGTCGAGCCGCAGGAGCATCGCGTGCGCGATGCTGTGAGAGAGACAAAGGCGTCCGGCGTTGTTGCCGAGACCGAAGAGAGAGACAGGAGACAGACATGAAGACTGCTGTTGTTGCGATGCTTGCCATCGCCGGTTCGGCCTCGGCCGATCTGACAGGTCTGGACCGTTCCAACTACACCATCTTCCAGGATGGCGTGAACGCGTCGATCACCGCGACCCCGCTCGGGACCGGCTTTGCCAACCGTGGCTCCGCCGATCAGTACTCCGACCTGGACCCCGGCCCCACCGGCTACCAGGCCTTCCCGGCCGCCACTGGCATCGCCGGCGCCGATGACTACACGAGCATCGCCAGCGATGACATCGAGCTCGCCGAGTTCGGCTTCGTCGGCGGCGTGAACCAGGCCAACGGCATCATGTTCGTTGACTTCTTTGACGCCGGCGGCGTGTTCGTCGACGGCTTCGGCGTGGCGCTGACCAACCCCGGCAACTTCATCTACACGATCACCATCACCGCGGCGGTCATCGCCCCGAACGCCGGCTTCGTGCAGATCGATGTGCCCGGCACCTCGCTCACGCCGCTCGGCCCGAGCAACACCGGCGTGCAGGGCCAGTGGTTCCTCGGTGACGCCGGCGCCACCATCGGCAACGCCGGTGCGCCCGTCGCCCTCGCCCTGAACCACAACTTCCGCATCAACGGCACCGTGATCCCGGCCCCGGCCTCGGTCGCGCTGCTGGGCCTCGGTGGCCTCGCCGCCATCCGTCGCCGTCGCTGATCGATCATCCGTTTCTGAACTTGTCCTGCGAAGGCAGCCCCGCCGACGGTCGGCGGGGCTGTTTTTTTACCGCCCGTGCTGCAGCGGCCGATCGCCGCGGTCCTGCCTCGCCGCGTTGATCGCGGCCAGGGCGGCGGGCTCGGCGGCGATGAGCTTGACGAGCTGGCTCGCCGTGCACTCGAGCCGAAGCGACGCCCGCTTCATGTCGAGCCTTGACGCGTGCACCACATCGAGCGCCTCGGCGAGCATCGCCGGGTAGTCGCGGTGACCCTCGTTGAGCACGATCCGCCCTCCCCGCACCCGCGAACGCCACAGGGGCGAGCCGATCTCGCCGATCGGCACCGGCGCCCGGCACGCGATCGCCAGCGCGACGCGCAGGCGGCGGAGCGCCATGCGCTTGTTCATCTCGGGGCTCCGGCGTTCGCCGGCCTGACCCGTGATGCCCGTCGGCTCGTGCGTGAGCAGCACATGGGTTTCGACCTTGTTGCGGTGCTGGCCGCCGGGCCCGCTCGAGCGGTTCCTCGTGAGGGCGCATCGGGCGAGCAGGTCGTCGTCGTCCAGCGACGCGGGGTGCGGCGCGGCCACAAGAATCGGCTCGATGAGCTCGCGGCCGGTCAGCATGCGGTCGTCGGTGTCGCGCGGAGCGCCAGACCATCGGGCCCGCGGGCGTCGAGCAGCACGCCGCCGAGGCCGGCGATCATCGCCGCGTTGTCCACGCAGAACCGCAGCTCGGGGATGACCAGGCCGAGCGCGTGGGCGTCGGCGAGCTCTGCGAGCTCCCGGCGGAGCCTCGAGTTCGCGCTCACCCCGCCGCCGACGATCAGCGCGCGCGGCGGATCGCCCGCCCACTGCTCCATCGCACGCGTGAGCTTGAGCACCACCGCCCGGCAGGCGGCGCGCTGGAACGACGCCGCCAGATCGCGGACCCTCGACGGGTCGAGGCCGCCGAGCTCCCGCGGGAAGACGCCGTCGCGGTCGGGAACGCCTCGCACCGCGTAGAGCAGCGCCGTCTTCAGGCCGCTGAACGAGAAGTCGAGCGAGTCCTTGCCAAGCCGGCTGACGGGCAGTTCGACGGCTCGGTCGTCGGCGCCCGGCTCGGAGGCGATCGCGTCGATGCGGGGCCCGCCGGGGTGGGGCAGGCCCAGGATCGCCGCGGCCTTGTCGTACGCCTCGCCGATCGCGTCGTCGATCGTCGCGCCGAGCCGGGTCAGGCTGGTCGGCGTCTCGACGCGGTAGATCGAGCTGTGGCCGCCGCTGACGACGAGGCCCAGCGCCGGGAAGAGGTCGGCCGGGGGTGTGTCCGAGTCGAGCATGCCGGCCCAGAGATGGGCGTGCACATGGTCGACGCCGACGAGCGGGACGCCGAGCGACCAGGAGAGGGCCTTGGCGGCCGAGACGCCGACAAGCAGCGCGCCGATCAGGCCCGGGCGGTGTCCGACGGCGACGGCGTCAAGGTCGGCGAGCGAGACGCCGGCCTCGTCGATGGCCCGCCGAACGATGGGGGTGATGCGCTCGGCGTGGGCCCGGCTGGCGAGTTCGGGGACGACGCCGCCGTACTCGGCGTGGATCGCGTGCTGGCTGGCGACGACGGAGCTGCGGACGCGTCGGCCGTCCTGCACGACGGCGGCGGCGGTCTCGTCGCAGCTGCTTTCGATCCCGAGCACGAGCATGGTCGATCGTATGCCGTTGCTACGATTGGTCTTGCGGCGGCGGAACACAAGGAGCATCGCTTGGCGGAGCGGGACCAGCTGAAGATCGAGTCGGAGCGTGCGGTGCTGGCGGCGGTGCGGCTGCCGGACGACACCTACGACGAGCGTGACCCGTTCGGCGAGCTGGCGAGCCTCGCCCAGCAGGCGGGGGCGACGGTGGTCGGCACGCTCGAGCAGCACCGGCAGCGGCCGGAGGCGGGGACCTACATCGGGTCGGGCAAGCTCGACGAGCTCAAGAGCCTGTGCGAGATGGTCAACGCCTCGACGGTCATCTTCGACCACGAGCTGAGCCCGAAGCAGATCGCCGCGATCGAGCGGCATGTCGAGCGCAAGGTGCTCGACCGCAGCGAGGTGATCCTCGACATCTTCGCGAGCAGGGCCTCGACGCACGAGGCCAAGCTGCAGGTCGAGATCGCGCAGCTCGAGTACACCTACCCGCGGCTGCGGGCGATGTGGTCGCACCTCGAGCGGATCGTGGGCGGCTCGCCGGGCGGCGTGGGCACGCGCGGGCCGGGCGAGCAGCAGCTCGAGATCGACCGGCGGCTCGTGCAGCGCCGCAAGTCGATGCTGGTGCGCGAGCTCCGCGAGATCCAGAGCAGAAAGCGCCGCAGCGTGCTGTCGCGCAACCAGGAGCACATGACCGTCGGGCTCGTGGGCTACACCAACGCGGGCAAGAGCACGCTGTTCAACACGCTGACCCGCGGCGGGGCGTACGCCGACGACCGCGTCTTCGCGACCCTGATGACGCGCACACGCGAGTGGGACCTCGGCGGCGGCACGACGGCGATGCTGAGCGACACCGTTGGCTTCGTGCGCGACCTGCCGCACAACCTGGTCGCGTCCTTCCGCGCCACGCTCGAGGAAGCCACGCACGCCGACCTGCTCCTGGTCCTGCTGGATGTGAGCGATCCGTCGGCCGACCTGCAGTACCGCGAGGTGATGCGCACGCTGGACGAGCTGTTCCAGGAGGTCCGCGCCGCCGAGGAGCGCGAGGCCAAGCGCGGCGCGGGCACCGATGCGGGGACCTTCGTCGAGCCGGACCGGCTCGTGCTGCTGAACAAGATCGATCGGCTCAAGGACAACCGGGAGCTCTTGGTGTGGCAGCGTCGCCTGCCCGACGCGCTGCCGATCGCGGCGGTCGGCGGCGCCGGCAGCGGCCTGGACGCGCTCGCCGATCGCGTGCGCAGCGCGGTGCTCGGCGAGCCGCGCGAGGTCACGCTGCGCGTGCCGATGCGCGAGTCGAAGACCATCAGCCAGCTCGAAGCGCGGGCCGAGGTGCTCGGACGCGACTATTCGTCCGAGGGCGAGGCCGTGCTTCGGGTGCGTGTCGGCGAGCGGCTGCTCGAGCGGCTGCGGATCGCCACCCCGACGCTGCGCGTGGTCGAGGGCGGCGCGCACGCGCCCGCCGAGACCGGCTGGAAACCGCCCGCGGGAAGCTGACAGGCCGGTACAAAAACAAACCCGGCGCTCAGCACCGTGCCGAACGCCAGGTCTCGTGGGGGTCTTGATTGGCTGAGCCTTGCGGCTCGCTCAACGGTTCGCAGCGGGCCGCCCGGGGTTGCAGGGTGATGCCGCCGAAACCCACAAAATCTCGGACTCGGCGCGCAGCACGAGACGCGGAACGCGTTGCCGTGAGCCGCGGTTGTTGCGACAGCCGGATCAGCGCGCCGAGGGCAGACCGAGACGCTCGATGACCATCTGCAGGTCGGCCCAGACCTTGGCCCGGTTCTCGGCGGTGTAGGACCGCAGGAGATACGCCGGGTGGTAGGTCGGCATCACCGGGATCACCGTGCCGCTCGGCAGTTCGAGATCGTGGAACCGCGCTCGCAGGCTGGCCATCGACTCGTTCACGCCCAGCAGGCACTTGGCCGCCGGCAGGCCCATCGCGACGATGACCTCGGGCCCGACGATCTCGATCTGCTCGAGCAGGAAGGGCTTGCTGGCCTCGATCTCGTCGGGCGTCGGGGTCGCGTTGTTGGGCGGGCGGACCTTGAGCACGTTGGCGATGTAGACCGTCTCGCGCGACAGGCCCATGGCGCCGATCATCTTGTTGAGCAGCTGCCCGGCGCGCCCCACGAAGGGCACGCCCTGCTGGTCCTCGTCGGCGCCGGGCGCCTCGCCCACGAACATCAGCCGGGCGTCGGGGTCGCCGTCGTGGAAGACCAGGTTGGTGAAGGTCTGGATGAACGGCGCGTGCGGGGCCTCGGCCTCGTAGCGGGCTCGGAGCTCATCGAGCCGCGCACGCTTGTCGCTCGACCCGCGCGGCGCGGAAGCGCCCGCCGCGGGACGGCTCGCCGCGGACGCCACGGCGAAGCGGGTCGATACAGGGACCGCGTCAGCGCCGAGCAGCGCGGCCGTCTCGGCGTGCTGGCGGATGAGCGCGCGGGTGTGGTCTGGATCGATGGTCACGGGCGATCAGTTGCCGCCGGAGCCTTCTCCGCCGTTCATCCGGTCTTCGACGGCATCGCGGACCTCGTCGACCGCGTCTTCGACGGTGTCGCCGGCCTCGTTGAGAGCGTCCTCGATGTTCTCGGCGCCTTCTTCCAGCGCCTCGCCGGTTTCGTCGGTGGCTTCGTTGGCGGCGTCTTCGGCCTGCTCGACGAATCCGTCGCGGGGCCCGCGCTCGCCGGGCTCGATGGTGGTGCCGTCGCCGCCGCCGAGCTTGCCGACATCGCCGCCCGTCGCCGTGATCACCACGCCGACGAGCGCACCGACAACAAAGCCGACGATGAGACCCGGGATGAAGGCCTTGACGAAGTTGCCCGAAGGCTCGGATTGCTCGGCCATGTTGCTGCGTCCTTTATCGAGAGTACGAGCCCGCCACCGATCGTCGGCATCCCCGCTGGGCCCGCTCCGCACGGGATAGTACCGCCGGCGGCGTGCGGGGGCACGATCACGGTCGCGAGGGTTGCGATCGGGCTTTACCCAATCTTCGCATGGCCCGCGTCCATCGGCCGTAGTCGAGGGCCGCGGCCCGGAGCTCGCCGGCCGGCGGTCGGCCCCGGCCGAAGGCGGTCTCATCGCGCCATTGCCAGTAGCGGCCGCGCAGCCGGAACCGCGTCGCGGCGCCGACGGCGAAGAGGCCCAGCAGCCCGCTGACGAGCCCGGGGCGACGGCTCATCACCGCGGCTCGCCGGCGTGCGTGTGGTGGTGCTCGAACCAGGCGCAGGTCTGATCGAGCCCGTCGTCGAGCGAGACGATGGGCTCGTAGCCCAGCAGCTCCCTCGCGAGCTCGATGGAGGCGAGGCTGTCGCGGACATCGCCCGCACGGGGGTCGCGGTGCTCGGCGGGCGGCGCGCCGGGGGCGAGCCGGGCCGCCATGCGGGAGGCCAGCTCGTTCACCGAGCAGGCCGACCCCGTGCCGATGTTGATCGGCTGCCCGGCGAGCGGCGTCGGGACGAAGGCCGCGAGGCAGGTCGCGTGGACGGCGTTGGCGACAAAGGTGAAGTCGCGCCGCTGCTCGCCGTCGCCGAAGATCAGCGGCGGCTTGCCGGCGAGCAGCCGGGCGGCGAAGGCGGCGACGACCGCCGCGTACGCCGAGTCGGCCCGCTGCCGGGGACCGAAGACATTGAAGTACCGCAGGCAGACGGTGCTCAGCCCGTACGAGGCCGACCACGCCCGGCAGAACTCCTCGGCGGCGAGCTTGCTGGCGGCATACGGGCTGAGCGGCTGGGTGGCGAAGCGTTCCTCGCACGGCAGCCGCTGCGGGTTGCCGTAGGCGCTGCTCGAACCCGCGAAGACGACCCGTCGCACCCCGTGGCGGCGGGCGGCCTCGAGCACCCGCATCGTCCCGGTCGTGTTGACTGCGACGGCGCGCTCGGGCTCTTCGAGTGAACGCGGCACCGAACCCATCGCCGCCAGATGAACCACCACCTCTGAGCCCGCGATCGCCTCGTCGATCGCACGCTCGTCGAGGATCGACCCGTAGACGAACCGCACGCGGTCGGCGTGCAGCTCGATGTCGTCGGCGAGGGCGTCGAGCGAGCTGTTGGAGAGATCGTCGATCACGCGGACCGAGGCCCCGACCGCGACCAGCGTGTTGACCAGGTGCCCGCCGATGAACCCGGCGCCGCCCGTGACGCACACGGCCCGCCCGGCCGCCAGGCGGCGGATGCCATCGAATGTTTCGCTGGGGAGCTGCACCGGCAGGAGTGTACGCCGGGGCGGGCTTGAGAAGAGCGAGCCCCGGGCGCTGACCCGGGGCTCGCCGATGGTCTGGGCACGATGCGGGTTACGGGCAACCCGCGTTGTAGTTCAGGATCCAGGCGTTGAAGTCCGACGGCGTGCACAGGCCGTCGCCGTTCTGGTCGCACGCGGGCGCCTGCGCGTTGAACGCGATGATCCAGGCATTGAAGTCGGCGGGCGACACGGCGCCGTCGCCGTTGGTATCGGGCAGGCAGCCGGTCGGCGCGGGCTCGACGGTGAGCGTGGCGATGGTCGAGGTCACCACGCCGCAGCTGTTGGTGACCGCCACGGTGTAGTTCCCCGCGTCGGCGGGCGCAGCGCTGGCGATGTTGAAGGTGCTCGACGTCGCGCCGCCGATGGGCGAGCCGTTCTTGCGCCACTGGAACGAGACGGCGTTGGTCGCCAACACCGAGAAGCTGACGGGGTCGCCCTCGTTGACGGCCTGCGAGTCGGGCTGGTCGGTGATCGCCGGGTCGGGGTTGACCAGCAGCAGCGCCGGGTCGCTGTCGACCGTGCCGCCGCTGCCCGAAACCTCGCAGATGTAGAAGTTGAAGGTGTCGGCCACGGTCAGGTTCGTGAGCGTCAGGGTCGGCGAGGTCGCGCCGGTGACGTTCGTGAAGCTGACGCCGTCGCCCACGAGCCACTGGTAGCTGAGGTTCTCGCCTGTCGCCACGACGGTGAAGACGGCGTTGTCGCCCTCGCAGACGGTCTGGTTGGTCGGCTGCTGAACGATCTCGGTCGGCACGCCCTCGATGCGGTCGTAGCCGATGGCGTCGAACATGTTGATGTCGGCCTCGGTGTAATAGCCGCGGCTGAGGTAGGTGCACCCGCTGCTGAACGAGGGGTCCATGATGCCGATCTGGTTCGGGAAGGTGCCGCAGCCGCCCTGCTCGCGGAAGTGGCTGGCCTGGCTCGGGCTGCCGTCGGACATGCGGTACTCGGCGGTGATGATGTCGCTGTTGGCGTCGTCGTTGGGGTTGTTGAAGTCAACGGTGCGGGGCGTGGTCTGGAACTCGCTGAACGTATCGGGGTTGTAATCGCCCGAGCCGTCGGTGCGCTGGAAACGGAAGATATCGAGCGCCTCGATATCGTTGGTGCGGAAGTCGACGCCCGAGACGAAGCCCATGGCGTGGCCGACCTCGTGGATCATGACGTCGACGAAGCTGAACCCGCTGATGCCGTTGGAGGGGTCGAAGTCGAAGCTGAAGTTCGTGCTGATGGTGATGTTGGCATCGGTGCCGCCGAGCGACCCGATGGTGGCCTTGAAGTTGGCGTCGGTGAAGAAGACGCGGTTCTCGTTGGTGATCGAGGCCGAGCTGGCGTTGTACCGCACGGGGATGGTGGTGCCGGCGGGCAGGAAGTCGAGGATGACATCGTCCGGGTCCGCGCCGTTCTGCAGCCCGTCACGCGCAACGGGCCAGTCAACAGCGACAAAGCCCGAGCCGGTCGCGCCGAGCACGCCGGGGCTCAGGGGCTGGAACGAGAGGCTGATGACGACCGTGGAGTTGTCGGTGAAGGTGCTCTCGATCACCTGCTCGACCTCGGCCAGAGCGGCGGCCGCGCCGCTGGGCGGGCTGCCCGAGACGTTGAAGATGACATTGAACCCGCCGCGCGCCGCGCCGGTGTCGATCACCATCGAGGGGACTTCCCCGGCCTCGGCGGCCTCGACCAGGTCGTAGTGAGACTGCATGGCCAGGGCGAGGTCGGCGTTGGTCAGACCCGTCGTGTCCGAACCGCACATGTAGCGGTACCTTGTTTCCGCGGGCAGCACGACCTGCTGACCGGTCGCGTACAGCTCCGCGACCGCGTCCGGCTCCTGCACCGTCAGGACAGGCGGACCGACCTGGGCACCGCCGCCGCACGCGGCCAGCGCCGACAGGGCGACAAGGACACTCTTCTTCTTCATGATCTGCTCCGCTGCTCTGGGCACCCACGGCGGCGCACTGCACCGGCGACCGAGGGGCAAATGGCACACGGCATCCCGCAGACCGGCGGCATGCCTCTTCGACGACTGCATTGTGTACGGCAGCCCCGGCACCCCGGTTGTCGAATTCCGATACCCGGGCCGGCAAGCGAAAATTTCCTTCATCCTGCCGCCAGAAGATCGACCTTTGATCGGAAGATAATTGAATTCTGTTCAGTCGCCACGCGGGCGAACGCTGCCGATCCCGGACCTTCCTGACGGGATGGGTTCAAACAAAAGAGCCCCGACAGCGGTCGGGGCTCTCACGGAGGTCTGCGAGATCGGCGAACCCGGCGGGCCTACGCCTTCCAGCCGCTCTTGAATTCGTTGAGCGCCTTCTCGAGCTTGGTGGTCAGCTCGTCGTCGAGGGCCTTCTTCTGGGCCAGCTCGTCACGCACCGGCCGGCCCACGCTCTGGAAGTAGGCCAGCATCGCCTTCTCGAACGCGGGGACATCCTTGATGGCCACCGAGTCGAGGAAGCCCTTGGTGCCCGCGTAGATCGAGATGACCTGATCGACGACTTCGAACGGCACATACTGCTTCTGCTTGAGCAGCTCGACCATGCGGGCGCCGCGATCGAGCTGCGCCTGCGTGGCCTTGTCAAGCTCGGTCCCGAGCTGGGCGAAGGCCTCGAGCTCGCGGAAGGCGGCGAGGTCGAGTCGCAGCGAGCCGGCAATCTTCTTCATGGCCTTGATCTGGGCGTTGCCGCCCACGCGGCTGACCGAGATGCCCACGTTGATGGCGGGACGCACGCCCGAGAAGAACAGCTCGGGCTCGAGGTAGATCTGGCCGTCGGTGATCGAGATCACGTTGGTCGGCATGTACGCCGACACATCGCCTTCCTGGGTCTCGATGATGGGCAGGGCGGTCAGCGAGCCGCCGCCGTTCTCGTTGCTGAGCTTGGTGGCCCGCTCGAGCAGGCGGCTGTGCAGGTAGAACACGTCGCCCGGGTAGGCCTCGCGGCCCGGCGGGCGACGCAGCAGCAGCGACAGCTGGCGGTACGCCACGGCCTGCTTGCTGAGGTCGTCGTACACCAGCAGCGCGTGCTTGGGCATCGGCTTGCCGTCGGCGAGCTTCTGGCCCGGCTGCTTGCCCGACCACATGAAGTACTCGCCCATCGCGCAGCCCGAATAGGGCGCGACATACTGCATCGGCGCGGGATCGGAGCTGGCCGCGTTGACCACGATCGTGTAGTCCATCGCGCCATTCTGCCTCAGCGTCTCGACGACGCCCGCCACGGTCGATTCCTTCTGACCCACCGCGACATAGATGCAGACCACGGCCTCTTCGGTGCCCCAGTACTGCTTCTGGTTGATGATCGCGTCCACCGCGACGGCGGTCTTGCCCGTCTTGCGGTCGCCGATGATCAGCTCGCGCTGGCCCCGGCCGATCGGGATCATCGCGTCGATGGCCTTGATGCCCGTCTGCAGCGGCTCGGTGACCGGCTGCCGCTCGGCGATGCCCGGGGCGATGATGTCGACCTTGCGGGTCTCGTCGGTGTTCAGCGCGGGGCCCGCGTCCAGCGGCTTGCCGAGCGGATCGACCACGCGGCCGAGCAGCTGCTCGCCCACGGGGACCTCAAGCAGCCGGCCGGTGCTCTTGACCAGGTCGCCCTCTTTCACATTCAGGTAGTCGCCATAGATAACCGCGCCGACGGTGTCGGTCTCGAGGTTCATCACCTGGCCCATGACCGAGCCTCTGGAGGTCTCGAACTCGAGCAGCTCGCCCGCCATCGCGTTGGAGAGGCCGTAGACACGGGCGATGCCGTCGCCGACTTCGACCACGCGTCCGACTTCGGACACCTCGAGGTCTGCGGAGTACTGCTCGATCTCCTGCTTGATAATGCTGGCGATCTCGTCGGTCTTGATCTTCACGAGTCGGGCTCCGTTCGGATGGCTGAAGACCCGGCCTCCCGACGCCACCGCCGACGGGAACCGAGGGCTGGAAAGGTAGGACCGTTCCGGCCCGATGGCGAGCGCGTCCGCGTCGCGATCGGCCGGCCTCAGCAACCCGATCGGGCCCGATCCGGGTGCCGTCCACACGAGCATGCAAGGTCTTGCCAATGAGTCCCCAAAATTCTCGACCGCCGCATCGTTTGTTTTGGCGGGGCGGTAGGCTCGGGCATGCGCCCGCTCCCGCCGACGCCTGACCGACCCGCGTTCACGCTTATCGAGCTGCTCGTGGTGATCGCGGTCATCGCGCTGCTCATCGGCATCCTGCTGCCGGCCTTGGGCAAGGCCCGGCAGTCCGCCCGCAACCTCAAGTGCGCGTCGAACATGCGCCAGCTCGCCGTGGGCCACGCCCTCTACGCCAACGACTTCGACGAGATCAGCCTCCCGGGACGCATGGCCAAGACCGGCGACGCCGCCGACCCGGCCAACCACTACAGCGTGGGCAACGGCATGCACTACCGCCCCCGCTGGATGGTCAGCATGGGCGCGAGCGCCGGCTTTTACGCCTACAACCTGCCCTCGACCGACCCGAGCAAAGACAACGACAACAACCGCCACCTCGAGCACGAGATCTTCGTTGACCCGGTCGTCGAGGACTGGACCAACAACCGCAACTACGCGCTCGGGTACAACTTCCAGTTTCTGGGCAACACCCGCCGAAACGCCCGGGGCCGGTTCGTCAAGTTCCCGGTTCGCCTGAGCACCGTGCAGTCGATGACGGTGCTCTTCGCCGACACGCTGGGTACGGCGGCGACTTACGCCGAGAGCGAGCGGCTCGATTACAACCCCACGCCCAGCCCGGGCAGCGATCAGCGCGAGCTCGCCAACCACGGCTGGTCGCTCGACCCACCACGCCTCACCGCCGACAGCGACAACTGCGACGAGAGCCGCGACGGCGCGACACGCTCGGGCGTCGACGAGCGCCACGGCGGCAGGGCCAATGTCGCCTGGCTCGACGGGCATGTCGAGGCCCAGACCGCCGAGGAACTCGGCTACATCACCGACGAATCGGGACGATTCGCCTACGCCGACGACCGCGCCACGAACCGGCACTTCTCGGGCATCGGCGACGACCGCGACCCGCCGAGCGTGGGCGGCGCGGCCCGTCCCGCTAGCAACCCCGCCGACGCGCGTTAGCAGCCGAGGTTCGCGTTGAGAATCCACGCGGCGAAGTCCGCCGGGCTGACCAGGCCGTCGAAGTTCTGATCCGCGACCGGGTCACCCGCCTGGTACGCGAGGATCCACGCGTTCAGGTCGGCGCCGTCGCGATCACCGTCACCATCGAGGTCGGCCGGGTCGTCGACGCGCACGGCGAGCGTCGGCATCAGCTGCACCGTCCGGTCGCCGGCGATCGCGCGCACGATCAGCTCATCCGCTCCCCGCGAGCCGGTGCCCGTCAGCACGACCTCGAACACGCCCGGCCCGGTCTGCGTCACCGACGCAACCTCGACCAGCCCCGCGCTCGACTCGACCTCGACCGATCCCGCCGACGCCGCTTCGCCCTCGCGGTCGCGCAGCTCGACGCGAACGGTTGTCTCGCAGCCGACGCCCGACGCCGCGAAGCGCCCGGCGAGCGCAGCGCTGGAGCGCACGGCATCCGGCACGCCCGCGAGATCCGCCGCCCAGTCGGCGAAGAGGCCCTCGAGCTGGTCGACCGGATCCGGGTCCTGCCGCTGACTGAAGGCGATGTTGAACTCCATGTGGAAGTCGCCGTCGCCGCAGCCCTGCGTGAGCGGGAACGCGCCGTTGACATTGTCGATGAACCGCACCGATCGGCCGACCTGCCCAAGCACCGCCAGATCCTCGTCGCCGTCGCCGTCGAGATCGCGCACCAGCGCACGCACGGGCTGCTGAAAGATCGGCAGCTCCTGCCCGTACACCAGCGGCCCGCCCGCGAAGAGCGGCTCGAGCACCACCGAACCCGTGAACCCCAGCACGAACACGCGGGGGCCGTCGCCCAGATCGATCGTCGAGAGGTCGCGCACGCTGCTCGGCATGGGCAGCACGCCCTTTGTCGCGCCCGTCGCCGCGTCGATCACCTGAAGATTCGCCGAGCCGAGACCCGCGACCAGCATCTCGAGCGAGCCGTCGAGATCGGCATCCGCGAGCTCGATGACCGAGGGCAGCGGCACCGTGACGGGCACCGGCGCCTCAGCCGCGAACGCCCGGCCCGGCTGCTGCACCAGCACGCGAGCCGTCGCGTCGCCTCGGCAGACCACGGCCACATCCACCAGCCCGTCGCCGTTCACATCGCCGACCGCCGCCATGTCGGGCGTCACCCCGACCGCGACGGGCGCGCCGGGCACGAAGCCCGCGGGATCGTTCCACACCGGAACCACGGCGCCGCCGAGCGCATCGACGACAACGAGGTCGTTCCGGCCGTCGCCGTCGAGGTCGACGATCGCGATGTCGTGGCCGACCTCGAGCAGCCGCACGGGCGCACGGAAGCCGGTGGGCTCGGCGGGGTCGGCCTCGAGCAGCCAGGTGCCGTCGTTGGTCGGCGTGCAGCCCACGATGTCGGCCAGCCCGTCGCCCGTCACATCGCCCGTCGCGATCTCGTCGAGATCGACGCCGGGCGAGAACGACACCACCTCGCCGAGCGTCGGCGGCGAGGCCACCCGGCCCGGGCGGACGACCGACAGCGTCTCGCTCGCGGTGCGGAAGCTCACGACGAACCGATCGCTGTCCAAGGGCTCGATGTCCAGGGGCGAGCTGCCGAAGCGGTGGATCGGCGAGCACCCCTCGCGGTCGCCCGAGCGCGCGACGAGCATGTACGCGATGTCGCTCGACTTCCGGCCCGCGGGCACATCGTCGATGCACGCGTCGGCGTCGTTCGGCAGGCACGAGCATCGGCCGTCGCCCCCCGCGTCGCGCGCCGCCTGCATGCCCGCCAGCAGCTTCGCCGGCAGATCGCCCGGGGCATCGCGCACGGCGTCGATCGCGTCGTCGACCACGCCCGGGCCCCACAGCACATTGCCCTGGATCGCGTACAGCACATCACCGCCCGTGATCCCCGCCGCCGGCAGCACGCCCGTCGCGCCCCCCGCCCACGCGCCCGCGCTCGTGCCCGTGAAGGTGGCGGCGTTGCCCAGCGTGTCCACCATGCCGTACTGCCGAGTCTCGTGCCCGCCGTCAAACACGGAGAGTTCATCAAGAATCAGCTGCGGCGGCACGCGCTCGAGCAGGCGGTCGCGGATCAGCGAGCGGTTGATGCCGTTGGAGTCGACGAACGACTGCGCCGTGGTCGCGCCGACGCCCGGAATCAGCACGGGCGTGTTGGCCTGCAGATCGAAACCGGTCAGGCAGGTCGCCGACCCCACGGCGATCTCGCCCGTCGAGAGATCCACCAGCAGGATCGACCATGTCGCCGACGCGTGCGACGCCGTGCACAAACAGCCAGCCGCGAGCACGGCACGGATCGGATGACGCATCGATCGCTCCTTCGGTTCCAAGCGGCCATGATCCCGCGCACGGCGGCGTGACGCAAGGTGCAACTTGCGCGCACAAAGGCGGACGCCCGGCGTTCGGATCCGCCTGGCGTCCGCCCAACGAGTGGTTCTCAGACCGTGAGGGCTAGTACCGCAGCTGCAGCAGCGCGGTCCAGCGGGTATGGAAGATGTCGGCGTCCGGGTTTGTCAGGGCAAAGCCGTAGTTCACGCCGAGCTCAACGTTCGGGGTGAACCGGATCGCGGCGCCGGCGTCGGCCCAGATGACGGTCGAGCCCGAGACGAACTGCGAGCCGAGGTTCGCGTAATCGACGCCGCCGACCGAGAGCGCCGGCCCTTCGCCGTCGGTCAGGTAGTGCAGCCCGTGGATGCCCACGACGGGCGCGAAGCCGTCGACCACTTCGTAGGAGGCCTGCCCCGACCACTGGAGGATGTGGTTGCCGCGATCCTTATCAAGCGGCGCTCGCCAGGTCACGTTCGCCATGAGCTGAAGATCGTCGAAGCCCTTGGCGGCCGACACGAACGGGCTCAGCTCCTGCGTGTTGCCCTGCAGGATCCCGTCGGTGCCGCTCTCGAACATGTAGCGCAGGCCCGCGGACACCACGGCGTCCGCCTCGCGGTCCTGAAGCAGCACATACTTCAGACCCGCGGCCAGGTCGTTCCAGCCCTCGTCATCGGGGAACGCGCCGGAGTTGAAGAACGAGTAGCCGTCCTTGGTCGCGATGAAGCCCAGCCGCTCGGTGATCGCCAGACGCGCCTGCACCGCGTAGACCACCAGCTCGCCGCCGGCGATCTGCGACCCCTTGGGGAAGGTGTGGTAGATGAAGATGGGCGTCACGCGCGTGTCGTTGATGGGCGACTCGAAGTAGATCGGGTTGCCGATGGGCATGTAGAAGTGCTCAAAGCCGACCTGGCCCGTCAGGAACCCGGGCTCACGCTCGCCGCCGCCCGGGTTGGTCACGCTCTGATCGCTCAGCAGCGCGCCGCCCCGATCGAGGGAGGCGGAAGCGCCCCGCGCGGCGGACTCGGCCTCGCCCGCCTCCGGCTGCCCGAACGCCGAACCAGCGGCAACACACACCAAACCAACGAGTTTCCGGTGAAGCATCATTTGTGATTTCCCTCCGGTTAAACAGGACAATTCCTGTTTCCCAGGAACTATAGCCGCCCCGTGGTCAATTCCCCCCATTCCTCCGGGAGTCCGCGGCCGGAACTACGCTTAGCGCGATAGCCCTCGTAGCTCAGCTGGATAGAGCGGCGGTTTCCTAAACCGCAGGTCGCAGGTTCGAGCCCTGCCGGGGGTGCTTTGGGCGAGCGGCCGCTACTCCGGCTCGACCGCAGGCCGCCCACGCAGCGATTCGACCGACCGCTTCGGACGCCGATCCTCGAAGAACACGCCCCAGTGCTTCTCGGCGCCCAACGGGTTGTTCGGGTCGCCCTTCCAGCTCTCGTCGAAGGCGGCGAAGAAGAAGGTGGTGATGCTCATCGCCTTCGCCCAGTCCATCAGCTCAGCGTAGTAGCGGTCCTGCTTGGCTTCCGACGCGCGATCGCCGAACTCGCTGGCCGTCGTCGCCCAGCCGGCTTCGAGGATCGCGAGCCGCGCGTCGGGCAGCGCGTTGCGCACCCGCTGCATGTTCTCGATGCTGTACGACAGCCCCTCGTCGATGTCGCGCTCTTCCCAGATCGGGTAGAGGTGCACGCCCACGAAATCGAGCTCGGCCGCCAGCGCGGCGCCGCTCTGGGCCCACCACTCGTAGTTCTCGGCGACCGTGACGGGCTGCTCGATGCCGGCCTTGACCTCGCGCACGTAGCCGATGACCTTCTCGACGGGCACCAGGTGATCCGTCCAGCTCACGAGCGCCTCGTTGCCCACATTCACCGCGACCACGATGTCGTCGTATTCGTTCGCCAGCTCGATCGCCCGGCGAACCTCCGCGGCGTTGCCGGTCTTGTTCGCCGCCAGCACCGCGTCGGGGTAGGGCTCGGGCATCCACGGGCAGTTCGGGTTCGACAGCTCCGCCGAGAGCCACGCGCCCAGCATCACGCGGATGGGCAGGCCGTTCTCGCGGATGATCCGCAGCACGGCCTCGGAGTTCTCGCGGCTGTCGTACACCCGGATCAGCCGGAAGGGCGTGTGCTCGACGAGCAGGCGCAGGTCCTCAAAAATCTGCGCATCGGTCGGGTTGTTCGCCCCGTCGCCGCGGTCGGGGTGCTGCCCGGCCCGGAAGCCCGAGTAGCAGACCGCCTCGACCTGCCCGATCAGCAGCGCGGACGGGTCCTGCCGGAGCTCGGCGTCCTGCGCCGACGCGACGGACACGCCGAGCCACGCGAGCACGCCCACGACCACACGATGCATCCGGATCATCCGCATCCTCCCGTTCCCGCGCGGGCCGCGGCGAGGGCGACCCGGGGCACGATCGTAGACGGGACGGAGGCCAGCCCCCGGTGTCGGGGAGGGCCGTGGGTGCCTGGTTTTCGGAAGCCCCGGGGGGTGGCGAGGCGGGAATCTGGTGCCGCAGGGTCCGAGAGCCGGAAAACTCCGCGGGATTCGTTGAGCGGAGGGCCGGTCTGTGGCAAGCTGAATCGATCGTGACGATGGAGCAGAGCCACGAAGATCGGAGCGGCGACCCCGGGCTTGAGCCGATGGGCCGACGCCGCGCGTGGGTGCTGTGCCATCTGCTCAGGGGGCTGCGCGTTGGCGGAGTGGTCGCGGCGTGCCTCTGGCTCGGCGGGTGCGGCTCGCGGGTGATCGCCCGCGAAAGGCCGGCCGTCATCGCCGACGCCGGGCAGGGCTGGCAGCTGGTCCTCGAATCGGGCCCCGCCAGCCGCTACGCCGCCGACGACCGCCCCGAGCTCTCCAGGCGCAACGACGCGCTCAATCTCGTCACCACCCAGGACCGGCTCGACGCGCAGCGGTTCGACGCGCTCAACCGGACCACGCTCGAACGCCAGCGGCGGCTGTTCCTCATCGACGACGCCCGCTCCCAGATCTATTTCCTGCCCCCACGCCGGCACCATCACCACTATCACCGCTACCACCGGTAGACGGGCTCGGCGAGCCGCCCAGGCGGGCCCTCGATTCAGGACGATCCCAACAAACAACGAGCCCGCGGCCGAGACCGCGGGCCCGTCGTGCATCGGCGGCCAGGGCCAGAGTCCCCGGCCAGCCTCAGGGGGCGAGGCATTCAGGCACACTCGCATTCCTGCTCCCGCCCGCCAACGATCGACGATGGAAGACCGGGAGGACGGTGCCGGCTGAGACGGCATCGCCGGTCGCGCCCGTTGTCGCGACGGGCACACCCTGGCAGGGAGGCACACCATGGACGCGTTTCAGATCGAGGGCGGACGCCGGCTGTCCGGCACCGTCGGCATCAGCGGCTCGAAGAACGCCGCTCTCCCACTGCTCGCCGCCCCGCTGCTCACCACCGAGCCTGTCAAGCTCTCCGATGTGCCCGACCTGTCGGACATCCGCAACATGCGCCGCCTGCTCGACACCCTCGGCTGCACCGCCGAGACCGTCGGCGAGCACACGCTCAGCCTGCACACGACCGACACCACCCAGAGCCACGCCGTCTACGACATCGTCAAGACCATGCGCGCCTCGATCTGCGTGCTGGGCCCCCTGCTCGCCGCCCGAGGACAGGCCCGCATCGCCCTGCCCGGCGGCTGCGCCATCGGACAGCGGCCCATCGACCTGCACCTCCGAGGCCTCGAAGCCCTGGGCGCCCAGTTCGAGCTCACCGCCGGCGACGTCATCGGTCGCGTGCCCGGAGGCCAACTCGTCGGCACCCACGTCTTCCTCGGCGGGCCGTTCGGCAGCACGGTCCTCGGCACGGCCAACGTCATGTCCGCGGCCACCCTCGCCGAGGGCACCACCGTCATCGAGTCCGCCGCCTGCGAGCCCGAGATCGTCGACCTGGCCAACCTGCTCAACGCCATGGGCGCCCGCATCACCGGCGCGGGCTCGCCCCGCATCACGATCGACGGCGTCGACCAGCTCGGCGGCACCGACTACCGCGTGATGCCCGACAGAATCGAAGCCGGCACGATGATGGTCGCCGCCGCCATCACCGCGGGCGAACTGACGATCGAGAACTGCCCGCTCGATGCCCTGCGCGCCGCGGTCGATCGCCTGGAAGCCATCGGCGTGGAGGTGCACCACGAATCGGGCGATGCGTACCGGGCGACGGTGACGGTCGGCGCGGGCCGGGTGCTTCAGCCGTGCCACATCACGACCCAGCCGCACCCGGGCTTCCCGACGGACCTGCAGGCGCAGTTCATGGCGTTGCTGACGCTCGCCGACGGCCACAGCGTGATCACCGAGAAGATCTTCCCCGAGCGCTTCCTGCACGTGGCCGAGATGACCCGCATGGGCGCGCAACTGTTCAGGCAGGGCCCGACCGTGATCGCCAGCGGCGTGCGCACGCTCGTGGGCGCTCCGGTCATGGCGAGCGATCTTCGTGCGTCGGCGGGTTTGGTCTTGGCCGCCCTCGCCGCCGAGGGCACGAGCACGATCCACCGGGTGTACCACCTCGATCGCGGCTACGAGAAGCTGGAAGAACGGCTGGCGAGCGTCGGGGCGAGGATCACGCGGATCGACGCGGACGAGTAGCCGGGTCTTTGGTCATCGATTTCTGACCGCATTCAGGGCATCGCACGAACAGCCGCTTGGCTTCGTACGCCTCGCTCGCGGTCAGGTCGTAACCGCAAGACCAGCAGCGGTTCTTGATGCCGCGATACCAGGGTGTGATCGCTCGGAAGCCAAGCCACGCGACAGCACCGTAGCAGATCGCGTACACGCCGAAGGTAAGGGCATCTGGCGGCGCCCAGGGTGTGGCGCCGGCCGGCGGGAGGGCGGTTTGGTCGCCCGCGGCGCGAGCCTTCTGGTATTGAACCTGCGATCGCAAGTACTCCACCTGCGCATCACGTCGTGACGATTCAAACGTCGAATACCCAAAGAACACGGCGAAGTAAGACACGAAAACGATCAGGCTGACTCTGAACGAGCGCCGCCGGAGACGCAACTGGTGCGCCCAAAGCCGCCAGCTCATTCCTCGTCAAACCCCGACGCCACGAGCTTCTTCAGCTCCTCGAGCGCGGCGTCCGCGTCGTCGCCGTCGGCGGTGATGAGCAGCTCCGTCCCGCGCGTGGCGGCGAGCATCATGACTTCCATGATGCTCTTGCCGTCGACCTCGGTGCTGCCGTTTCGGACGCGGATGGCGCAGCCGAAGGCGCTGGCGGTATCGACGAACGACATCGCGGGTCTGGCGTGCAGACCCAGACGATTGACGATCGTGACCCGGCATTCCTTCACAGGCATGCGTTTCCATCTGCGAGCCCCTCGCGTGAGCGAGGGGGCAAGGGCGAGCGTGACCCCTCGCTCACGCGAGGGGCTCGTGTGGGGCCATCGCCCCGGAGCGGTTCATCCGCCCAGCGTCTGGTTGTCCGCGTCAGCGAGGAGGGTGCGGACCTCTTCGACCGTCGTCGACTGCCGGAGGAATCGGCGGAAGATCTCCTTGCTGAGCTGCTTGAAGATCGCCTCCATCGCCTGCAGGTGCTCTTCGGGCCGGTCCTCGGGGCTGAGCAGCAGGAAGACCGAGTAGACCGGCTGGCGGTCGAGGGCGTTGAAGTCGATGCCGGTCTGGCTCAGGCCGATGGCGGCGGTCATGCGCTCGACGCCCGTGTGCTTCACGTGGGGCACGGCCACGCCCCGGCCGAAACCGGTCGAGCCCTTCTGCTCGCGGTCGAGCACGCGCTTGATCAGGTCGTCGCGGCTCGAGGCCTCGGCGGCGCCCGACTCGATGAGGAGATCGACCATCTCCGCGATGACATCGTCGCGCTGCGTCGAGGACAGGTTGGTCGAGATCGCGGCCTCGGGAACGAGTTCACTCAGCTTCATCGTCATGCGTTGCTCCGAGCGGAGGCTGGCACCGCTCCTCGTCTGGTTGAAGGTCTAGCCCCTGGGATGGTGCCCGTTGATCTTCAGCTTCTCCTTGAAGTCCGTGAGCTGCCGCGCGACCTTCTGCACGGCCCCGTCGATCGCCAGGTACAGATCGTCGCCCGTCGCGGTGCCCACAAAGTCGTTGCGCTTCTCGGCGTCGGCTGTGAGCTCGACCTCGTAGGTCGGGTGGTTGGCGTGCTGCTCGGGCTTGCGCAGGCGCACGGTGATGTGCTGCACCCCGTCGTAATACCGGGTGAGCTTGGACGCCTTCTCCTCGGCGTGCGCACGGATCGGATCGGTGACCTCGACATCAAGTCCTACGACATCCACCCGCATCGCACGCCCTTTCGAAACCCAAACTGGCCAGGACGAACGCCCGGCCCGGTCGCGGATCACTCTAGGTCGGCTCTCGGCGGGCTTCGGTGTCGCTGACGGCGGGAGATTTGCCGGCCGCGTCGGCACCATCGGGGCCCACGACCTCGCCGTTCGGCACATGGAGCTGCGGCACGCCCGAGGCGGCGGGCATCTGGAGATTCTCGGGCACCAGCACGCCCGCGGTGATGACGAACCGCAGCGCCTGATCGATCGTCATGTCCACATCGACGCAGTCCGCCGCGGGCATGTTGATCGTGAAGCCCGTGAACGGCGTGGGGCTGGTCGGGATGAACACGCAGAGCACATCGGTCCCGGCCTGGTCGGCGATGGGACGCAGCGAGCTCGAGGTCACCAGCCCCACGGTCCAGATGCCCTTGCGCGGGTACTCGACCAGCACCACACGGCTGAAGGCCATCTTCTGGTCGCCCATGATCAGGTCGACCACCTGCTTGACATGCGGGTAGACCTGCTTGAAGCCCGGCACGGCGCGGAGCAGGCCTTCGAGCCGGGCGTAGAACCACCGGCCCACGAACGAGCCAAGCAGCCGGCCGGCGAGGTACAACAGCACGATCGCGACGATCAGGCCCGTGAGATCCAGGACGCCGAAGCCCCACTTGTTCCAGACCTCGCGGAGCTTCTGCCGGCGGATCTCACGAGCGATGGCCTCGTCGCTCGCGTCCCGCAGCAGAATGTTGCTCGTGGTCGCTCGGTAGGTCGCGCGGTCCGCCTCGGTGATGATCATCCAGCTGGGCTGGAACCGTTCGGCCGCGATGCGTGGCGCGACCTCGACCACGGCGAGCCGGATGCCGCGGTTGATCGGCTCCGCCACGTTCGCGAACAGAAAGGTGAACGCCTGCCACAGCAGCCACAGCGTCAGGATGGAGGGCAGGAGCACGGCGAGGCCCCGCACGAAGAACGTGCGAAAGTCGCCCCAGAACGTGTGCCTATCGCGTGCCATCGGTCAGGGAATCTGCGTCCGAATCGACGGGGATCGCCCCGGCCAGGGTGCTCCAGCGGTGCCGGCCCGGTGGTTCCCGGCTCGCGAACGAGCCCGAACGAGGCCCGATCCTTGGCCGGGTCCGACACGGACAAGGCTAAAAACAGTGGGCCCGGCTGGATTCGAACCAGCGACCTCACCCTTATCAGGGGTGCGCTCTAACCAACTGAGCTACGAGCCCGCGCGGAGGCCAGTCTAGCCGTGCTGTCCGCCCGGTCAAACCGGAGGGAGCCCGACCGATGGCCCGCTCCGGATCGGCGTGTGAGCAAATGGCGAATCTCGGGGCGGAAGGAAACTTGGGTGCAACGGCTAGGAATCGGAGCACGAATCTGCATAATGAATAACAAGACGGAACCCTCGATTCGTCTGTGCGGAGGTCGTTTCCCGCCCGGGCATCGGTGGGAACCGCCGGACCGCAAGAGCGAGAGAGAGACACAGATGCAGCGGATCGGCCCCATGAGCGGGGCGTGGTTTCGCCATCGCGCCTCCGATCCGGCGGACCCCGCCGGAGAGCGGCTTCGGACAGCAATCAGACAGACACTCGTTTTCATCAAGCAAGAGGAGATAGACATGACCCGTATCGCAAGCCTTGCCGCTATCGTTGCGTTCGCAGGTTCCGCCACGGCGCAGTTCGCCCCCGGCAGCCTGCTGTTCACCTCCGACAACCGCACGGGCGGGTCGGACACAGTGAACGCGCTCGACTACAGCTCGCTGAACATCGATCAGCTGCTGGCGTTCCCGGCGGGCGATCAGACCACCTCGGCCTTCGGCGGGCTGACGCCCGGCCCGAACGGAGAATTCTACATCGCCAACTCGCCCAACCCGACCGTGGTCCCGTCCACGGCCGAGCTTTTCCGAATCGACGGGCTGTTCTCCGGCGCCCCGTCGACCTCGCTCTTTTCCGACAACGACGCCTTCCAGCGCAGCGGAGGCGTCACGTACGACCCGTTCACCGACAGCCTGCTCGTGCTGAACAACCCGGGCTCCGACCCGGCGCTGCCGACCGACACCGAGGGCATGCTCAGCTTCGATCGCGCCACGGGCGCCTACGACGGGCTCGTCGTCGGCCAGAACCTCGGTGACCCCGCACCGCGCATCCAGGCGACCGGCGGCGGTATTGTCCCCACCGGCCGCAACGCCGGCGAGTACTACTTCGGCTCGCTCAACGGCGGCGTTGCTGTCGACCCCTCGCAGGGCACCGGGGGTCGCGCCAACGCCTCGGCGATCGCCCGAACCCAGCTCAACGACCCCGCCAACCCGCTCGACGACACCACCGACATCCTGATCGACCTGTCGCCCAGCGTCACCGGCCAGTCGGAGTTCATCAGCCTCATCCGCGGCATGGATGTGCTGCCCAGCGGCAACCTCATCATCGCCGATCTCAACTCCGCGTCGATCTGGGAGATCGCCATCGACGGCAACGGTGACTACGCCGGCATCACCCGCCTGCTCGACCTCGAGCCCGAGGGCCGCGTCCCGGGTGACATCATCTACAACCCCTTCACCAACAAGATCAACTATGTCGAGTTCACCGACGGCGATCCCTTCACCATGGACATTGTCGAGATCAACCTCGACGGCACCGGCGCGGTCGACCTCGCCACCGGCCTCACCGGTGTGGGCTCGCTGATCGCCATCCCGGCGCCCGCCTCGGCCGCCCTGCTCGGCCTCGGCGGTCTCGCCGCCGTCCGTCGCCGCCGCTGAACACTCGGCACACGCGACGACAACCTGACCTGATCCCGGAGGCTCCGCGCAGGCGGGGTCTCCGGCGTTTTTGCACCTACCATCACCCATGACACACACACACGCTCCCTCGCTCGAGATGGGCCCCATCGGGCAGATGATGAAAGACGGCTGCTGGGACCTGCACCAGTCGGCCGAGAACGGCGCCGTCGCACGCGGCCTGATCTCGGGCGAGCTGAGCAAGTCCGACTACACCACGCTCGTCAGCCAGATGTACCTCTTCAACCGGCGGCTCGACGAGGCCGTCCGCGCCCGCCGCGACACGCAGCCCTCGCTCAAGGCGCTCATCGACGACGAGCAGCTCCAGACCCCCTACTACGAGGCCGACCTGAAGGACCTCGGCGTCGACGCCGACTCGATCGAGCCCACGCCCGGCACCGCCGAGGCGATCGCCCTCGTCGACCGCGTCGAGGCCGAGAACCCCGCCAACCTGCTCGCGCTCCACTATGTGCGCGAGGGAGCGAACAACGGCAACCGGTTTGTGGCACGCAAGCTCATGCAGGTCTGGGGCCAGAGCGGGCTCGCCGGCATGAACCACCTCGACCCCTACGGCGAAGCGCAGCGGGCCAAGTGGGAATCGTTCAAGACCACGCTCAACGACCAGCCCTTCTCCGACGACGAGAAGCGTTCGCTCGTGACGACGGGGCGGGAGATGTTCAAGGCGGTGATCGCGATCCACCGCGACATCGAGGCCGCGACCGCGTGAGCGAGGCCGGCGGGCTCGACACGAGACCGACCGATCGGACAGAGGAGACAATCCCGTGGACCAGAAGCAGCTCATCGACGCGCTGAACAACGATCTCGCGCACGAGTACTCGGCAATCCTGCAGTACCTGACCTACGCGGCGAAGGTCAGCGGCCCCTCGCGGCTCGAGCTCAAGGCGTTCTTCGAGGCCGAGATCCCCGACGAGACGATGCACGCGCAGTTCCTGGCGGGCAAGATCGTGGCCCTGGGCGGCGAGCCCACGACGACGGCGCACCCGGTGCCGGCGGCGGACGATCCCAAGGCCATGCTCGAGGCCGTGCTCGCCGCCGAGATCGACGCGCACGACCGCTATGCCCAGCGGGCAGCGCAGGCCGAGGCGCTGGGCATGAAGGGCCTGCAGGTGCAGCTCGAAGACATGGCCCGCGACGAGAGCGAGCACCGCGACGAGACCAAGCGGATCCTGCGCCGCTGGGACGGCTGATCGGTTCCGCCCCCGCTCAGTCGCGGGCGCGTTCGAGCTCGTCGGCTTCCACTGGGTGCTCGTCGAGCGGCTCGCCGCCGAAGGCTCGCTCGACCTCCGCCTCGGTCATCAGCTCGTTCTCGCTCGACGCGACGACCGCCGCGACCATGCAGTCGCCCGTGATGTTGCAGGTCGTTCGGCACATGTCGAGAATGCGGTCAACACCCAGGATCACCGCGATGCCCGTGGTCATCACCTCGTCGGGCATGTCGACCGCGTTCAGCACGATGATGAGCATCACGATGCCCACGCCCGGCACGGCCGCTGTGCCGATCGAAGCCAGCGTGGCCGTCAGCACGATCGTGAGCTGATCAACGACGCCGAGGCCCAGCCCGAACATCTGGGCGATGAAGACGGCGGCGACGCCCTGGTACAGGGCCGTCCCGTCCATGTTGATCGTCGCGCCGATCGGGATGACGAAGCTGGTGATGTCCTCCTTCACGCCGAGGCGGCGCTCGACGCAGTCCATCGTCACGGGGATCGTCGCGCCCGAGCTGGAGGAGCTGAACGCGAGCAGCTGCGCGGGGCTGATGGCGCGGAAGAACCGCCCGTAGGTGACCGGCGTGAAGATGCGGAGCACCGCGGGGTAGACCGCGAAGATCATGATCGCGAGCGCCCCGATGACGGTGGCGCAGTACTTCAGCTGCGCGAGCAGCACATCGATGCCCAGGTCGGCGATGGTGGTCACGAGCAGCGCGAAGACGGCGTAGGGCGCGATGATGAGCACGATCTCGACGATCTTGATGACGACCTCGGTCATGCCGTCGAACAGGGCGATCAAGGGGTCGGCCTTGGCCTTGGGGATCAGCGTGAGGGCGACGCCCACCAGCAGGCCCACGACGACGACCTGGAGCGTGTTGCCCTGGGCCATGGCGGCGAAGGGGTTGCTCGGGAAGACATCGAGCACGATGTCCCATGTCGTGCGCTCGCGCTGCCGGTTGGCGTCGGTGATCTTGCCCGAGGCGTTCTCGGCCTGCTGGGCGGCGAACTCGGTGCGCACATCCTCGGGGAAGGCGTCGCCCGGGCGGACGAGGTTGGCCGCGACAAGGCCGATGGTGATCGCCACCGCGGTGGTCGCGAGGTAGATCACGATCGTCTTCGTGCCGATCCGCCCGAGCTTGGTCGTGTCGTTCAGGCTCGCCACGCCCGCGGCGAGGCTGAAGAGCACGATGGGCACCGCGATGAACTTCAGCCCGTTCATGAACAGCAGGCCCACGAAGGTCACCAGGTTGCGGACGAACAGCGCCGCGTTGGCAACGAACCCGGCGTCGGCGTTGGCGTCGCTGGTCTTGTTGGCGACGAACGCCGCCGGGTCGTTCACGCCGAGGTCGGCCCAGGTGCCCTTCGACCACGCCAGGTTGACGACGAGCCCCACAACCACGCCGAGCACGAGGCCGATGAGGATCTTCCAATGCAACGCCAGCCGCTTGCGTTTGGCCACGGGGTCGCCTCCTGACGGTCGGGTCGAGTGCACCCCCAGCCTACGCTTTCTGCGTGAGCAGTGCAGACGAGCAGCGGAAGGGGAGCGCGAGCGGCCCGCGGTACGACGCCTACCTCGACCGGCGGCGTGAGCGGACCCGAAAGAACCAGCTGCACATCCCCGACCGAGGCGACGAGGGCCCCGACCGGGGCGGCCACCCGAGCTTTGCCCACCTGGGCCGAAAGCGGAACCGCAACTTCAGGCAGATCCTCGCTGCCTTCTGGCGCATCAGCGAGGGCCACCACCGCACGCTGGGGCTGGCGCTGCTCACGCTGAGCGTCTCAACGATCATCGGCATGGTGATGCCGGTGTCGACCAAGGTCGTCATGGACTACATCTGGGCGGACACCCCGGGACCGGAAGCCCTGGCCGAGTTTGTGCCGATCCCCCGCACGCCCGACGGCACGCCGGACCGCATGGCTATGCTGTGGATTCTGGGCCTCGGCATGGTCGTGCTCACCTCGCTCGCGGTGCTGATCGCGATGTGGGGGCGCTGGCAGGCAACGCGGATCACCAAGCGGCTGCAGGTCTCGTTCCGGCGACGGCTGTTCGAGCACGCGGTGCACCTGCCGCTGGATCGAGTGCAGGCGATCAAGTCGGGGGGCGTCGCGTCCATCCTGCGGGAAGACGCGGGCGGGGTGGGCGAGCTGGTCTTCAGCCTGATCTACAACCCCTGGCGCGCGATCACGCAGGTGATCATCACGCTCGCGATCCTCGCGGCGGTCGAGTGGACGATGCTCGTGGGCGCCCTGCTCGCCGTGCCGGTCATCTGGGTCACCCACCGCACCTGGATCGGGCGCATCCGGCCCATCTACAGAGATGTCCGCGGCTCGCGCACCGCCATCGACGGGCACTCGACCGAGGTCTTCGGCGGCATGCGCATCGTCCGCGGGTTCAACCGCTGGCAGGGCGAGTCGCAGCGCTTCGTCGGCGAGAACCATTACATGGTCCGCCAGGAGATCCTCGCCTGGTGGTGGTCGCGCTCGGTCGAGATCGCCTGGGCGCTGCTGATCCCCGTCGCCAGCACGGCCGTGCTGGTCTACGGCGGCTGGCGCGTCATCTCGGGCGAGCTCACGCCGGGCGATGTCATCATGTTCGTCACCTATGTCGTCATGCTCCTGGGCCCCCTCGAGGCCCTCGCCGGCAGCGCGACGCAGGTGCAGAACAACCTCTCGGCGCTCGACAAGACCCTCGACCTGCTCGACGAGCCCGAGGAGTTCGGCGGCAGGCGCGAGGGGCTCGAGCTGCACCGCGCCGCCGTGCGCGGAGCCATCTCGCTCGAGGGCGTCACCTTCGCCTACCCCAGCAAGTCGGGAAACGCCGAGCCCGTCATCGTCGATCTTTCCCTCGACATCAGGCCCGGCGAGTCCATCGCGCTCGTCGGCCCCTCGGGCGCGGGCAAGACCACGCTCTGCAACCTCATCGCACGCTTCTACGACCCCGACCACGGCGTCATCCGCTTCGACGGGCACGACCTCCGGGAGGTCAGCGTCGACGCCTACCGGCGCCTGCTCGGCATCGTCGAGCAGGATGTCTTCCTCTTCGACGGCACCATCGCGCAGAACATCGCCTACGCCCGGCGCGACGCCACGATGCAGCAGATCCGAGACGCCGCCGAGCGCGCCAACGCGCACGAGTTCATCGTCGAGACCGAGCGCGGCTACGACACGCTCATCGGCGAGCGGGGCGTGCGCCTCAGCGGCGGCCAGAAGCAGCGCCTCGCCATCGCCCGCGCCATCCTCGCCGACCCGGCCCTGCTCATCCTCGACGAGGCGACCAGCAACCTCGATTCGCGCTCCGAGGCGCTGATCCAGCGGTCCCTGCGCGAGCTGATGAAGGACCGAACGAGCATCGTCATCGCGCACCGGCTGAGCACGATCCGTCACGCCGACCGCATCGCCGTGCTCGAACGCGGACGGCTCATCGAGCTGGGCACGCACAAAGAGCTGCTCGAACGCGACGGGCTCTACGCCGCCTATCTCCGCATGCAGCTCAACCCCGACGAGGCCCACGGCGTCGAGCTGCTGAGCTAGCGGCCCGACCGTCAGCCGTCGCACCCGATCCCGAAGTTCACGATCCACGCGCTGTAATCCGCGGGCGTGAGCGAGCCGTCGCGGTTCTGGTCGGCGAACCGGTCGCCGAGGTTGTACGCGATGATCCACGCGCTGTAATCCGCGGGCGTGAGCGAGCCGTCGTCGTTCATGTCGGGCAGGCAGCTGGTGCCCTGGAACTCGTACGCGCCGATATCGACCGGCGCGGGGCCGACCTGGCTGTTGGGAACGCCGTTGTCATTCTTGACCCGATCGTTGCCGGCGAGGTCGTCCTCGCGGAAGTCACCACCATCGAAACCAAGCCCGTAGCCGATGTCGATGAGACGGGATCTTGGACGCAGGCGGTAGTCGTTGTCGTCCCAGGTCGACCAGTCGCCGTCGGGCCCGAGCGGATCAACGAAGCCGGGGTCACCGCTGACGATCTCACCGAGAAAGTCGATGCGAAGCGGGCCGCCCTCGACGCCGGCGGTGCCGCCTGTGATGTAGCTCTGGATGAAGACACCCTGGGAGCTGCCCAGCAATTCGACCGGCCGTTCCGCGGCGACGGCTGACGACTCGAGCACAACGAGCGAGCCAAAGACACCGGCGACAGCGGGCACCGGGGAGCCCGGCTGACCGACGAGCGTGCAGCCGCGTGCGTCGAGCGTGCCCCGATCCAGCCGCAGCTGGCCGCCCACCAGCGATTCGAGCATCAGCACATCGGCGTTCTGCCGCGCGGCAAGCGTCCCTGTGTTCGAAGCAGACTCTGACGCGATCAGGCAGCGATCGATGGTGCCGACGCCGCCGTCGATGACGATCTGCTCACCCGCCGGGTTGAGGTCCTGCGTGAGCGCGTTGCCCACGACCCGCGAGCGGAGCAGCACGAAGCTGTCGGAAAGCCGGACACCGCCGCCGCCGAAGCCGGCGGTGTTGCCGGTGATCTCGAGGCGGTCGCCGAAGGTGAGGTTGTAGATCGCGCCGCCGCGGAGGCCGGCGGTGTTGTTCGTGAAGTCCGATCGCGTGATATCGCCGCCGTCGAAGACCGCGCCTCCGAGGAAGCCGGCGGCATTCGAGTCAAACTCGCACTCGTCGATCACGGGGACGCCGTGGAGCGCGCCCCCGTCAGCGGAGGCGAAGTTGTTCTCGAACCGAGACTCTCGCACTTCAAGCGGACCGAACACAGCGCCGCCCATGGCACCGGCGTTTGCTGTGAAGACGCCGGACGATACAAACCCTCCGATGGTGCCGTGGATGGCCCCGCCGTCGGCTAGGGCACGATTGGAGTCGAACGAACTCCCGAGCACGTTTACTGTGTCGGCGTAGATCGCGCCGCCTGCGAGGGCCTCGTTCCTGTCGAGGTCGGAGTATCCCGCACCAACGGTGCTGCCGAACAGCGCCCCACCCCGATCGCCCGCCGTGTTGTCTGTTACGGTGCATCGGAAGACGCTCACGACACCCGAGCCCGCGGGTCCACGAAAGCACACGGCACCGCCGTCGCCGATGGCCGAGTTTCGCTCCAGCGCGGACTCCCTGATGTCCAGCACATCGTCACCGCCGAGCACGAACACCGCGCCGCCGCTGCCGCTCGCCTGATTCCCGATGAACGCGGTGTGCACAAACCTTTGCACCTCATCGCCCGCACGCTCCGCGTGGATCGCCCCGCCGTCGGCGTCGGCGATGTTTCCGTGAAAGCTGGCGCCGACCACATCGATCGAACTCTGCCACAGAGAGATCGCGCCACCGAAGGCCGCGGCATTGCCAACAAAGTCGACGCCGCTGAGCAGCACCAGATCGCTGAGTCCCACACGCAACGCCCCGCCGTCACCCTGAGTGTTCGTGGTCGCGTTGTCCGCGAATGTGCTGCTTTCGATGCGGAGCGCGTTTGCGCTGGACCAGATCGCTCCACCCGATCCGGCTCGGTTGGCTTCGAAGACACAGTCCTCGATCACCAGGACGCTGAACTGGTGGCTGATGGCACCGCCTCTGTTCGACGAGTTGCTCACGAAGCGCGACCGTTCGATGAGAAACGACGCGCCCCCTGCGCCGATCGCCCCGCCGCCCTCGGCGCGTCCCCAGCCGGTGCCGCCACCGACAAACTCGCAATCACGGACCACGACAGCCGCCTTGGTGTCGGTGAGATCAAACGTGGAAACAAAGATGCCCTGCTGCCCTTCGAACCGCAGCCCGTCAAACACGGTCGCCCGCGCGAGGTTGATGCCGCTCAATGCGCCGAACGGGCCCGGTCCCAGTTCGCGCGGCCCGGTGAGCACGGCCGCCGAACTCACCTGCACGATCGGAGCACCGGGCAGACCGCGGAGCGTTGTGACGAACGCGCTCAGATTTCTCGTATCCGACGCCCCCGGCAGCGCCAGCCCCGCGAAGCCGCCCTTGAGCACGATGCCCGAAAGCACCCCGCCGTAGCGGTCGATCTCGAGCGGCTCGGCAAGGTCGCCCAGGTAGTCGCCGCCGGCGATGCGCACCTCGCCCCGGAACGAGCCGAGGTCCTCGGCGAGCTGCACGGCCTCGCGGAGGTCGCTGAGCGCGGTCGCCCAGGTCAGCCCGTCGCCGCCCGGAGGGGCGTCGTCGTCGACGAACACATGGATCTGGCAGGCGGTGTTCCACGCCGTGAGCGCCGCGAGGGTGGTGCCGAACCGAACGATCGCCATGGGGTTGCTCCAGCGGGAAGGCAGTGTGGCCGGTGCATCGGCCAGAGCCCGTTTGCGCGATGATTGGAATGCGGCGGAATCGCTCGACGCGCAAGGCGTGCGGCTGGGTGGTTCTCCGCACGGGCCTCAGCCCGCGGAGAGCATCGCCTCGACGGCGCGGTGCGCGGTGACGACGCCCAGCGACATGCCGTGGCCCGTAAAGCCGCCGCAGAACCAGACCCGGCCCGCGTCGACGCCCTCGACGCCGATCGGCTCGACGATGGGCAGGCCGTCGGCGGGGAAGCCCATGGTGCCGGCCCATCGGGCGATGACCTCGCCCCGCGTGCCCAGTGCCCGGGCGGCGAGGCTTTCGAGCGCCGTCTGGACTTCTTCCGTCGGCTCGTCGCTCGCGGTCCGCTCGGCTTGTTCGAAGTGCTTGCGCATGCCGCCGACGACGATCGTGCCGTCGTGCGCCTGGCGGATGTATTCGCTGCCGCCGTCGAGGTAGTAGCTGGCGTCGAGCGTCACGCCCGGCGCGTGCAGCGCGAGCATCTGCCCCCGATTGGGCGTCACCCGCTCGCGCAGCGCGGGCAGCAGCGAGCCGGCGTAGGCGTTGGTGCAGACCAGCACGCGATCGGCGTGGACATCGCCGCGCCCCGTGAGCACGCGCACGCGATCGCTCTCGCTCTCGAACGCGAAGACCTCCGCGCCCTCGAAGATCGACACGCGCTCACGCACCGTGTCCGCAACCCTTGCGATCAGTTCCGCCGGGTTCACCGCCGCGTCGCCAGGGTTTGTCAGCGTGGCCAGCGGCCGAAGGTTCCGGTGCAGCGCATCACGGCCCGCCTGTTCGCCGGAGCCGATGGTCGCTACGAACCCGTCTTCCGCCAGCATCTCGGACGATCGCTCGAGCAGGCCGGCGTCGTGCTCGCTCAGGGCGATCAGCACCGAATCGACCAGCCGGTAACTCGCGAGCGTGTCCGCGCCGAAGCGTTCGCGGAGCAACCGATGATTCCTCTCGCTGTCGGCCCAGACGCGTCGCGCGGTGTCGCGGCCCAGTGTGTCGGCGATCTCGGCGTAGCTCTCGGCCATGCCCCGCATCAGGAAGCCCGCGTTGCGCGTGCTCGCGCCCCAGCCGGGGGTGTGCCGCTCGACAATCGCGACGCTGAGCCCCCTGCGAACGAGCTCATCGGCGGCCGACAGCCCGGCGATGCCCGCGCCAACGACGCACACATCAACGGACGCCAGCCGGTCGTGCGCGAGCGATCGCTGCCAGTGGCTGACGCTCACAGGTCAGCGGCCCATCCGGCCCGTCAGGCCGCTGGCCTTGATCGTCACGCCCTTGAGCTGGCTGGCGAGCTGCTCGCGGTTGGGCGAGTATTCGAGGGCCGTGTGCATATCGACCGCCTCGGCCTCGACCAGCTCGGCGAGCGAGTCGTTGAAGGTGCGCATGCCGTCGGCCTTGCTCGATCGCAGGATCTGGGGCAGGTCCGAGTCCCGGTTCTCGCGGATCAGCTCCTTGACGGGCGGCGTGACGCGCAGCACCTCCGTCGCGGGCACGACGGGCGTCGGGTAGCCCTCGACCGAGGGCAGCAGCCGCTGCGCGCACACGGCTCGCAGGCTGCTCGACAGGCTGTTGCGGATGAAGTCGCGCTCCTCGGGCGGGAAGAACTCGAGGATCCGCCCGAAGGCCTGCTGCGTGTCGGCGGTGTGCAGCGTGGCGAACACCAGGTGCCCGGTCTCGGCGGCCTGGATGCCCGAGAGCAGCGTCTCGCGGTCGCGCATCTCGCCGATGAAAATCACATCCGGGTCCTGCCGAACGACATAACGCATCGCCGTGGGAAAGTCCTTGACATCGATGCCGATCTCGCGCTGGCTGATGATCGACTTGGCGGGCGTGAAGCGGAACTCGACGGGGTCCTCGATGGTGATGATGTTGACGCCCCGCGTCTGGTTGACATGCTCGATCATGGCGGCGAGCGTGGTGGACTTGCCCGAGCCCGTGACGCCGCAGACGATGATCAGCCCCTCGTTCGACTTCTCGACGATGTCGGAGTAGACCTTTGGCAGGTTGAGGCTCTTGTAGCTGGGGATGTCGGCCTTGACGCGGCGGATCGCCGCGTGCGTGTGGCCTCCCGAGCGGAACATGTTCACGCGGAAGCGGTCGCCGTCGGGCAGGTGCGTGGCGAAGTCGAGGTTGCCGCCGATCTCGAAGGTCTCGCGCATCGCATCGGGGACGATCGGGTCGAGCAGGTGGTCGGCCTCCTGCTCGGTGAGCGGCTCGCCGTCGATGTGCTTCAGCCGGCCTCCGACGCGGTAGGTCGGCCGAAGCCCGACCTTGATGTGCAGGTCGCTCGCGTCGAGCTGCTTCATCGCGGCGATGAGGCGGTGGATCGAGTACGCGGTCATGCGGGGCTCCTCGCGGCGGGACGGCTTCCGCAATAGTCTATGCCTTGGTCGACTATTGAGCCCGGCTCCATGCTCCAGCGGACGCCGACCAGCACATCGTTCAGGTTGGTCCCCGTCGGGCCGGTCTCGATCAGGGCCCGGGCCTCGTTCAGCGCGTCGAAGGTTCGGTGGTCGCGGAGCGCCGCCTCGCACCGCTCGGCGGGGGGGAGCGACGCCGGCGTGAGCACCGCGCCGGCGGCGGTGGTCGGGCCGTCGACCCCGTCGGTCGCGTAGCCGACCACGAGCCAGCCGGGCGTGCCGCGCAGCGCGTGACCCGCGGCGAGCACGGCCTCCTGCATCGGCCCGCCCACGCTCCCCCTCGGCACGCCCGAGACCACCGACTCGCCCCCCATCACGATCGCGCCGGGGCCGGCCTTCAGCCGATCGGCAACGCACGCGGCCCAGTCCGCCGCCTCGCCGGCCTGATCGAGGCGCAGCTCGGCGACGAGCCCCTGTCGGCCCACCGCCTCGGCCGCGGCCCTGGCCACGATCGCATTGCTGCACAGCACCTCGTGCGTGATGGCGGCGAGCCGGGGGTCGCCCGGCTTGGGCGTTTCTTCGACATCGCCCGCAACGCCGCGGTCGATCACGGCGTCGATCGCGGGCACGCCTACCCGCCGGCGGTCCAGCACCCGCCGAGCGCCCGCGAAGGTCGAGGCGTCGCCCACGAAGGGCCCGGACGAGATTACATCGAGGCGATCGCCCAGCACATCGCTGATCACCCCCACGGTCACGCGCCGGCCGCCGGTGGCGAGCCCGACCCGGCCGCCCTTGGCCAGATCAAGATGCTTGCGCACACAATTGAGCTCGTCGATCGTCGCGCCGGCACGCATCAGGCCGTCGGCGACGGCGCGCAGATCGTCGAGCGACACGCCCACCACCGGCTTCACCACCATCGCCGACCCGCCGCCCGACAGCAGCACGACCAGCGGCTCGTCGCCCTCGCTCACGAAGCGCAGCACGGCGTCCGCCGCGGCGACGCTCCGCGCGGTCGGCAGCGGGTGATCGGAGGGCACTACCCCGATCCGCGCCTCGAAACGCTGCGCTGCGCACTGCGCTTCCGGCGCAACCACCAGGCCCGCCGACACGCGATCACCCAGCGTGTCGAGCCCGGCCCGCATCATGCTGACGCCGGCCTTGCCCACAGAAAGCACGCGCACGCGGTCCGATCGAAACGCAAGCCGCTCGCAGAAGCCGCGGGTGACGAGCGACGGATCGGCGGCGCGCCGGACCGCGTCGAGGATCGCGCCCGCGGCGTCGGCGATCAACCCAGCCGCTCCAGCCGGCGCACGGCTTCCTCGAGCGTCTTCCGCTCTTTGCAGAACGCGAAACGCAGGTAGCCCGACGCGAGCTCGGCACGGTCGCAGAACACACTCGGCGGGATCGTCGCCACGCCGAAGTCGGCCGTGAGCTTCTTGGCGAGCTCGATGTCGCCCCTCACGCCCAGCTTCTCGCTGACGGCGCGGTGCCCCGCCATGATGAAGTAGGTCCCCTCGGGCACGATCACCTCGAAGCCGAGCCGGGCGAGGTGCTCGCCGAGCTCGTCGCGCGCGTCGCGATACTGCCCGCGGAGCCCGGCGATGTATCCCGCTCCCTCGCGGATCGCTTTCGCCGCCGCGTGCTGCATGGGCGTCGACACGGCGAAGGTCAGGAACTGATGCGCGCTGCGGATGCCCGCGGTCAGCTCCGCCGGGGCCATCGCCCAGCCGATCTTCCAGCCGGTCATGCTGAATGTCTTGCCGAAGCTCGACAGCACGACCGTCCGCTCGCGCATGCCGGGCAGCGACGCGATCGACACATGCTCGGCGTCGTCAAAGGTCAGGTGCTCGTAGACCTCGTCCGAGATCACCATCGTGTTGTGCCGCTTGGCGAGATCGGCGATGGTCGCGAGCTCGTCGCGGGTGAAGACCGTGCCGGTCGGGTTGTGCGGCGTGTTCACCAGCACCGCCCGCGTGCGCTCAGTGAACGCGCTGCGCAGCTCCGCCTCGTCGAACGCGAACCGGCCGGCTTGTTCGCGCATCGCGACGAACCGCGGCACGCCGCCGGCGAGCGCCACGCACGCGCGGTAGCTGTCGTAGGAGGGCTCGAACAGCACCACCTCGTCGCCCGGGTTGATCAGGCCCAGCATCGTCGCGGGGATCGCCTCGGTGCAGCCGCTGGTGACCGTGACCTCGGCGAGCGGGTCGTACGACACACCCAGGCGGGCCGCCGCGTCGGCGGCGATCGCCTCGACCAGCGGGATCTCGCCCGCGGGCCGGGCGTACTGGTTCCGGCCGGCGTCGATCGCGGCCTTGGCGGCCTCGCGCACGAAGGCCGGCCCGTCGAAATCGGGGAACCCCTGCGACAGGTTCACGGCCTTGTGCTCGATCGCCAGACGGGTCATCTCGGCGAAAATCGTGGTGCCGAAGGGGCGCAGGCGCTCGGCGGTCCGGGGGTGGGTCTGAGGATGGATCTGGGTCATGCGTCAAGCCTACCACGCGCCTACGACTGTCCATGCTCACGCCCGGCGACACGGCCCCCGATTTCACGCTGCCCGACGCTGCGGGCAACGAGGTGTCGCTCGCGTCGCTGCTCGAGACCGGCCCGGCGGTGCTGTACTTCTACCCCGCCGACTTCACGCCCGCGTGCACCGCCCAGGCCTGCATGGTCCGCGATCTGCACGGCGAACTGGCCGCGGCCGGCCTGCGCGTGGCGGGCATCAGCCCGCAGACGCCCGCCTCGCACAAGGCCTTCGCCGACAGGTTCAACCTGCCCTTCACGCTGCTGTGCGATGCGGACAAGACCGTTGCGAAGCGGTACGGCGCGGTCTGGCCCCTTGGCATCGCGTTCCGGCGGGTGACCTACCTGGTCGACCGCGACCGGCGGATCGTGGACGCGGTGACGGCTGATGTCCGGATCGCCCGGCACAAGGCGTTCGTCGAGCGGGCGATCGAGCGGCGGGGTCAGGCCGAGGCCGACTCGTAGCAGCCGACGACCGCGTCGCCGCAGCAGCACGCGACCCGGTCGTAGCGGCGCGGGTCGATCGGCGCGCCCGATGTGAACGCGCTGAACGCCGGCAGCGTGACCGTGTCGCCCAGAACGGTGAAGGCCGGGGCCTTCACGCGGCCCAGCGACACCGCGGGATGCACATGCCCGGCGACCGAGGGCCCGCGCGCGTCGGCCGGGTCGTGCACGAACGAGATCGCGTCGATGGTCAGCTCGGGGTCGGCGGTCTCCATGCGCCAGGCGTCGAGGGCGGTCGGCAGCTTGTTGCCGCGGGCGTTGCGGTCGTGATTGCCCACCACGAGCACGAACGGGCACGCGTGCCGATCGCGCCACGCGGCGACGCGCTCGATGATGTGGTCTTTCAGACCCAGCCGGCCGTGGATCAGGTCGCCCACGATCACGACGCGCTCGGGGTCGGTCCGCTCGATCGCGCGCGAGAGCCGATCGAGGTCGGCCTGCATCGGGCCGGCGGGCACGATCGCGCCCGCGGCGCGCAGGCCCTCGTCCTTTCCCAGGTGCAAGTCGGCGGCCGCCAGCGTGCGCGTGCGGGGCCAGAACAGCGTGCGCTCGGGCATCGCGAGCATGGCTTCGCCGGCGATGGTCAGCTCGTAGTCGGTCACAGCTGGTGCCCCTGGGGTTTTGAGACGAGCGGGCGACCCTTCGTGGTTGCCGCGCCCGCCCGGAGGAACTGCTCGCGCATGCGATCGACGCGCTCGGCGAGCGACTGGCTCGACATCTCGGCGGCGATCCGCTCAACCATCAGCGGGAAGCCCAGGGGCGTGGGCTGCCGGGTGTGCACGACGACGCGCGGGCCGGCGGCGATGCGGCCCAGCGTACCCGCGAGCCTGGTCTGCTGGAACTGCCGGGCCAGCACCTCGCGCCGCGCCTGCACCATGAGCAGGTTCTCGGGGTCGAACTGCTCGAAGACATCGAAGATCAGCTCGGCGGAGGCCTGCAGCTGCTTGGGCGCGCGCGGGCTGCCCGGGTACTGCTGCACGATGAGCCCCGCGACGCGCGCGATCTCGCGGAACTGCCGCTTGGCGAGCTGGCCCAGGTTCACGCTCTCGATGGTGTCCTCGAGCAGGTTGTCGGTCGTGAAAAGGTCTGCGGACAGGTGTTCGTCGAACGGGAAGGCATCGTCGCACAGGACCTCGAAGCCGTAGTCGTTGGCGGCGGTGGTGAAGGTGGCGCTCGCGCGTCGGCCGAGGCGCAGCGCGACGATGGCGGCGATGCCGATGTGCACGAGCCGGCCCGCGAAGGGGAACACGAAGAGGTGCCGGCCCTCGGGCGTGTCGGTGATCTCGACGAGGATGTCGCCCGCGGAGGGCACGCGGCTGATGCCCGCCTGGGCGGCGATGACGGGCTCGACCGCCGCGAGCTCGGGCAGCGAGACATCGCCCTCGCGCACCTGCTCGATCGTTCGGCGGACGCTGAAGCCGAGCGACTCGGAGATGGGCAGGCGCGTGCCGGCCCAGTGCGGCGTGTGCCTCGTCTTGCCCGTCGCGGGGCGCACGAACGCGGTCATCTCGCGGATGCGCTCGAACGACAGCAGCCGACCGCCGAAGACGAACTTCTGTCCGGGCCTGAGCCGGCCCACGAATCGCTCCTCGATGTGGCCGATGGTGCGCCCGTTGACATAGCGCACGGCGAGCGTGGCGTCGCTCGTGATGGTGCCGACGTTCATGCGGTGAATCTGCGCGATGCGCTTGTCGGGCACGGTGCAGACGCCGTCGTGCTCGATGACCTTGTGGTAGCGCGGGTAGGCCTTGAGGGTCTCGCCGCCGCGTTTGACCAGGTCGAGGGCCCAGTCGAACTCGTCGCGTTCGAGGCTGCGGTAGGCGTGACAGGATCTGACCTCGTCGAAGAGCTCGTCGGGTCTGAACCCGCCGCCGAGGGCGCAGGTGACCAGGTGCTGGGCGAGGACATCGAGCGGCTTGTCGTAGGTCTCGCGGTCTTCGATCTCGCCGCGTTCGATCGCCCGGCGGGCGGCGGCGATCTCGACGAGCTCGAGCGCGTGGGTGGGCACGCAGGCGATTCGGCAGGTGGCACCGGGCCTGTGGCCGCTGCGCCCGGCGCGCTGGATGAGCCGCGCGATGCCCTTGGGCGAGCCGATCTGCATGACGCGCTCGACGGGCGCGAAGTCGACACCCAGATCGAGGCTTGATGTGCAGACCACGAGCCTGATGTCGCCCGCCTTGACGCCGGCCTCGATGCGCTCGCGCTCGTCGCGGTCGACCGAGCCGTGGTGCAGGGCCATGACCTTCGCCCAGTCGGGCCGGGCGTCTTCGATCGACTGGTACCACAGCTCGGCCTGGCTGCGCGTGTTGCAGAAAACGAGCGTCGATCGGTCTGGATCGAGCCACTCGAGAACCGGCGGCAGCATGCGCAGGCCCATGTGCCCGGCCCAGGCGAGCTGGCCGGGCTGCGTGGGCAGGATCGCCTCGAGCTCGATGGGCCGATCGATTTCGGCGGTGATGAGTGTCGGGGTGGCGCCCTCGCCCACGGCCGCGTTCGCCGCGACGCCGAGGTTGCCGATGGTGGCGCTGAGCGCCCAGGTGCGCAGGCCCGGCGCGAAGGCGCGCAGCCGGGCCATGGCCAGCTCGGCCTGCGTGCCGCGCTTGGAGCCCAGCATCTCGTGCCATTCGTCGGCGATGACGCAGGTGAGCGACGCGAACCGCTCGCGGGCGTCGGGGTAGGTCAGCAGCAGGCTCAGGCTCTCGGGCGTGGTGATGAGCACCTCGGGCATCAGCTTCTTCTGCCTGGCGCGCAGCGACGAGGTGGTATCGCCCGTGCGCGACTCGACGCGGAAGGGCAGGTCGAGGGCCTCGATCGGTTCGCGGAGCGCCTTCTCGACATCGCGGCTGACGGCGCGGAGCGGCGTGAGATAGAGGATGCGGATGCCGGGCTCGAAGCCGCCCTTGGCGTGCTCGTCGATGAGCGAGGCCAGGGGGCCGAGGTAGGCCGCGTAGGTCTTGCCCGCGCCGGTGGGCACATTGACCAGGCCCGAGGCGCCTTCAAGGAACGACCGCCAAGTCTGGGTCTGGAACGGGTAGGGCTGTCGGCCCAGGCCCTGCATCCAGCCGCGGAGGCGGTCGAGCCCGAGACTCGGCGTGCATGGGGCGGCTCCGTCCGTCATTGCTGAGAATGTACGCCCGCTGAACGGGTCGTCGCGGACGGCTTGCGGACGAATCTGTCGCGAGCAGGCGTCGAACTGAGGGGCGTGCCGCCCGACGCGATGCTGCTGCTGGTCCACGCCGCCGTGACATGGTTCATGGTGGGGCTGATCTGGACGGTGCAGGTCGTGCACTACCCGCTGTTCGCCGGGGTGGGGCTGGATGTGTACCCGGCGTATCAGCGGTCGCACATGTCTCGAATCACCTGGATCGTCGCGCCGGCGATGTTCGTCGAGCTTGGTGCGGCGGCGCTGCTGGCGCTCCGGCTGGGCACCCCGCTGGCGTGGTCGGGGGCCGGCCTGCTGGGCCTGATCTGGCTGTCAACCTTCGCGGTGCAGGTGCCGCTGCACGGCCGGCTGTCGCGCGCGTTCGATCCGGGCGTGCACCGCGCCCTCGTGGCCAGCAACTGGGCCCGCACGCTGTTGTGGACCTCTCGCGGCGTGATCGCGCTGCTTCTCCTGCAACCGATCCTCAGCACGGAGACCTTCTCATGAGATCGATGGTCTGGTTCCGTTCCGATCTGCGCGTCGCCGACAACGACGCGCTCTACCACGCGCGCCGGAACGCGGACGACGGGGTGGTCGCCGTGTTCACGATCTGCCCCGAGCAGTGGAAGGAGCACGACTGGGGCACGATGAAGGCCGACTTCATCCGGCGGTGCCTGATCGAGCTCCAGAAGTCGCTGAGCGAGCTGAACATCCCGCTGAAGATCGTCATTGAGCCGCGGTTCGAGGGCGTGCCGGCGGCGCTGCTGAAGCTGGCGCAGCGCCACGGCGTGGGCGAGCTGCACATGGGCCGGGAGTACGAGGTCAACGAGCGCAAGCGCGATCAGCGGGTCGTCGACGCGTTCGAGGACGCGGGCATCGCCGTGCATCGGCACACGAACAAGGTGCTGTTTGAGCCGGGGCACATCCGCACGAAGGAGGACAAGTGGTACAGCGTGTTCACGCCGTTCAAGAAGCGGCTGTACGCGCGGTGGGACGAGGAGACGCCCGAGGTGCTGCCGGTGCCCAAGCCCTGCGCATCGCGGATCGACAGCGGCGATTCGATTCCTGAGAACGACCAGTGGAAGGCGTGGGGCTTTGACTTCGACGGCGAGCAAGCGACGCGGCCCGACCTGTGGCCCGGTGGCGAGGCGCACGCGATGGAGCGGTTCACGCGCTATCTCGAGAGCGGGATGGACGACTACAAGGACCGGCGCGATTCGCCTGCGGACACCGGCGGCACGAGCGCGATCAGCCCCTACCTGACCATGGGCTGCATCGGGCCGAGGCAGATCGTGCACGCGTGCCTGGACGCGAACAAGCACGAATTCTGGAAGGGCAGCAAGGGCATCACGCACTACATCAGCGAGATCGTGTGGCGCGAGTTCTACCAGCACCTGCTCGTGGGCTTTCCGCGCGTGAGCAAAGGTCGGAACTTCAACACCGAGTACGACGGCATGCCGTGGGCCGACAACGATCAGGGCCACTTCGAGGCCTGGTGCGAAGGCCGAACGGGCGTGCCCATCGTCGACGCCGCGATGCGGCAGCTCAACACCACCGGCTGGATGCACAACCGCTGCCGGATGATCGTCGCGATGTTTCTCACCAAGAACCTGCTGCTCGACTGGCGGCTCGGCGAGCGGTACTTCATGCAGAAGCTCGTCGACGGGGACCAAGGCAGCAACAACGGCGGCTGGCAGTGGTCGAGCTCCACCGGCACCGATGCCGCCCCCTACTTCCGCGTCTACAACCCCATCAGCCAGTCCGAACGGCACGATCCCGAGGGAACCTACATCCGAACCTATGTCCCCGAGCTTGCCGAGCTTGACAGCAAGCAGATCCACGACCCCAGCGAGCGGGCGGGCGGGCTCTTCGGCGGCCTGGACTACCCAGAGCCGATCGTGGACCTCAGAGCGACACGCGAACGGGCGATCGAGGCCTTCAAGCAGTTCCGCGAGGACGGCGAGGTGCGGGTGCTCTGACGCGGCTTCGGCCGCCCTGTCGGTTGACCCGCGAGTCCGAGAACATCACCGCTGCCGACGCGGGCCATGTTTCGAAGTCGCCAATGCCATCATTTCAGGACTCGGGCACCTGATTCGGTGGATACGATTGGATCTCATGGCGGAAACCACGGACCAACCGAGGGGCTTCTTTGCGCGTGCGTTGTCCCGGCGGACATCGGGCCGGCAGCTCATCCCCGAGATCGACGGGCTGCGTTCGGTGGCGATCGTCAGCGTGCTGCTTTTCCACGCCGCGTGGACCTTTCGCGACAACCTCAGCCTGAAGGTCGGCCAGATCGGCGGCGCGTTCGGCTCGGTGCTCGACCAAATTCTCTTTACCGGTTCCTACGGCGTGCCGGTGTTCTTCGTGATCTCGGGCTTCATCCTCGCGCTGCCGTTTGCCGAGTCGAAGAACGGCGGCAAGCCGGTGTCGCTGGGCAAGTACCTGATGCGCCGCGTAACGAGGCTCGAGCCGCCGTTTTTCGCGGCGGTGCTCGTCGCGTTCGCCGTGATCGTGGTGCAGACCGGCTCGCTCGAGAAGCTGCCCAACCTGCTCGCGACGCTCGGGTATGTGCACAGCCTGGTCTACGGCGAAAAGAGCGCCGTCCTGCCGGTCGCGTGGTCGCTCGAAGTCGAGGTCCAGTTCTATCTGCTGATGCCGCTGCTGGCGTTTGTGTACCTCATCCGCAACACGCTCGCTCGTCGGGGCCTGCTGATCGCGGGCATCCTGGGCTTCTCGATCGTGTTCGGCCGCGAGGTGCCGATCTGGGGTCGCACCGTGGTGCACCAGATGGGGTACTTCCTGGCGGGCATGCTGCTGGCGGATCTGTACCGCACGCGGGCGTTCGGTCTGGGCGCCGAGCCCGACGCGTCCGCGACGCGCGGGCGTCTGCTGGTGTGGGACGTGGTCGCGGCGGCGAGCCTGGGCGCGACCTTCGCCGTCAAGGGCTTCGGGCTGGCGCCGGCGCAGACGGCGCCGTGGCTGATCCTCGTCGGGTTCATCGCCGTCTTCCGCGGCTGGCTGGTCCGGCGGTTCTTCCGCTGGACGCCGGTCGTGATCCTCGGCGGCATGTGCTACTCGATCTATCTCTGGCACTTCTTCGTGATGCGGGCGGCCTGGCCGGCGTGGGAGCGGATCGCGTCGCCCCAGCCGAACACGGCTGATTTCGTGCTGTTTGTCGTCGTCGCCTCGCTGGGCACGCTCGCCGTGTCCACGATCATGTTCGTTCTGATCGAACGGCCGACGATGGACGCGCAGTGGCCCCGCAAGCTGGGGGTGGCCGTGACGCGAGCGTGAAATGCCCTGGCGATCCCGGGCGTCCGGCCCAAGCGATCGACCGCCGGCGGCGGCTCCTGACCAGTCGCGCGGCCAGCGTGCTGCCGCGATAGGCTGCGTGCATGTCCGAACCCGACCACAGCACCGTCAGCGGCACGGCCCACGCCTCGGCTGAAGCGGACACGCCGCTGCCTGCCGAGTTCGTGCCCCGCTCACGCGAGCCCTACGACAAGGCCGGCCGGGTCACCGAGCCCATCGCCTGCTGCAAGTGCGGCTACAACCTGATCGGGCTCGACCTGCGGGGCGTGTGCCCCGAGTGCACCGAGCCGGTCGCCCGATCGGTCGTCGGCAACCTGCTCGAGTTCATGCCGGCGGAGCGGCTGACGGCGCTGCACAAGCGGCTCGGTCTCGTGACGCTGGGCACATTCGCGTCGGTGCTCATGCCGATCATCGGCGGCGTGATCGCGATCTTCGTCGGCATGGCCATCGCCGGGGGCGGGGGGATGGGAGGCACCGCGTCCTCGCTGCTTGGCGTCGGCGTGACGGCGATCAATCTGACGGGGCTGATCGTACTCTGCATCGCCTGGTTCGGGCTGGCCCGGACGGACGGGGAGATGGGCGAGACCCAACTCGACCGGTCCGCGATGCGGGCGGGGCTGTTCATGCTGATCAGCTATCTCGCGTGGCTCGCCGCGCCGTTCCTTACGAGCGGCCCGGGCATCTTCGCGCGGGGCGGCCTGGGCGTCTCGGGCGTGCTGGGCACGATCGGCTTGGTGCTCTACGCCGTCTGGATCGGCTTCAGCGCCGCCTACCTGTGGAACGCCCAGCACTTTCTGATGATGATCGCCAGCCGGGCGCCGGACCCGCTGCTGGCGCACAAGGTCCGGGGGCGTCGGCTGTCGTCGGTGCTCTGGTGGACCCTGGGGCTGCTGGTGTTCTTTCTCGGCCCGCTGGCGGCGGTCTCCAACCTGCTGGCGAGCGTCCAGGACGTCCGATTCCACACCAAGAGGCAGTCGCACGCCCGTTCGGGCGAGCGTTTCGGCGAACAATCCGGATTTCAGGACGCGGCAACGAGGTGAAATCACCCGGGTCCCTTGACCGGAAGCCGCCCGGGGGTAGATTTCGGTCCGGCCAGCCGCCCGCGGGCAGCCGACATCCGATTCCCCGATAGCTCAATCGGTAGAGCGAGCGGCTGTTAACCGCTAGGTTGCTGGTTCGAGTCCAGCTCGGGGAGCTTCCGACCGGCCCGCGAAAGCGGGCCGGTTTTGCTTTCCGGCGGGCGGAGGATGTCGCCGATGATCCGTCTCGCCGAGGCGGCGACTCCAGAGGGACTTGCAAAGAACCGCCCCGGCCGAGTGCCCACGCGCAAAGCTCGCCTCGAAGCGGCCGAAGCCGAGGGTCGGGCATGGCCTTTCTCATGTGGAGGCGAAGGGCCTCAGACCGCTTCCACGGCGGAGAGCCCCTTGATCTTCTCATCCTCGCCCATGACGATCAGCACATCATCCTCGTGCAAAGCCTCGGTCGGCGGCAGCGCGGCCACCTTTGCGCCCGATGGAGCGTCCGGGTCGGCCCGCTTGACGGCGACGATGTGGACATCGTGCTTCTTGCGGACATCGAGCTCGATCAGGGTCTTGTCGATCCAAGGCCTTGGCACGATGAACTCCACGATGCTGTAGCCCTCGTGGAACTCGATCTGGTTGAGCACGCGCGGCCCGAGGATGCGGTTCGCCCAGCGGTCCGCGGCCTCGTCTTCGGCGAGCACGACATCGTGGGCACCGACGCGCTTGAGCACCTCGGCCGTCGTCCGCGACCGTGCGCGGGCGATGATACGCGGGACATCCATCTGCTTGAGCAGGACCGTCGCGAGCACGGAGGCCTCGAAGTCCTCGCCGATCCCGATGACGCCGCACTTGACGCGGTGGATGCCGCGCGACCGCATGGCGGCCTCGTCGGTGACATCGAGCGTGACGGCCTGGGCGACATCGGACGCGATGTGCTCGACGGCTTCGCGGTCGATGTCGCACGCGATGACCTCTTCCCCGCCGCGGGCGAGCTGGGTGGCGATGCGTTGTCCGAAGCGGCCGAGGCCGAGGACGGCGACGGGGCGTGTGTCATGGATGTTCTTTGACATGCGTGTCCCTCGCGGCCCGGTCAGCCGAGCGAAATCGTATCTCTGGGGAGCCGGTAGCGCCCTTCGCTGCCCATGCCGCCGACGAGCGCGGCGAGCAGGGCGAGCGCGCCGACGCGCCCCAGGAACATGGTGACGGTGATGACGACCCGGCCCGCGTCGCTCAGTTCGCCCGTCGCGCCGAGCGAGAGGCCGGTCGTCGTCGCCGCGCTGATGACCTCGAAGAACAGAGGCTCGAACGGGATGGTCTCGGTCAGGTCGAGCACGAGCATCGAGAGCGTGACGACGGAGAACAGCCCCGCCGCGACGGTGGCCGCCTTTTTGACGAGCGCATCGGGCAGCGCCCGCCCGAAGACCTCGACCTCGCTGCGTCCTCGCACGGTCGAGATGATCGCGAGCACGAGGATGGCGAACACGGCCGTCTTCATCCCGCCCGCGGTCGAGCCCGGGCTGCCGCCGATCGCCATGAGCACCATGAGCACGAACCGCGAGCCGGACGAGAGCTCCTCCATCGGCACGGTCGTGAACCCCGCGGTGCGGGCGGTCGTGGACATGAACGCGGCATCGAGCAGCGTCTGTCCGCTGACAGTTCCCGAGACGGACGCCTGGGCGATGAAGATGATCGCGAAGCCGCCGACGAGCAGGCTCGCCGTGGTCGCGAGGATGATCCTCGAGTGCGTTGTGAGGCGGATCCGGTCGCGCCAGCCGCGGACGCGGTCGCGGGACTGGCGGTAGACATCTTCGAGGACGATAAAGCCGAGCCGGCCGAGGATGATCATCGGCATGATGCCGAGGTATGCGGCCGGGTGCGAGCGAACGCCGATCATGCTCTCGCTCGTGATGTCGAACCCCGCGTTGCAGAACGCCGAGACGCTGTGGAAGACCGAATACCACAGCCGCGAGCCGTTGACGAGCTGGTCCTCGGGCCACGAGAGATACAGAATCGTCGCGCCGATCGCTTCGAGGATGAAGGTCGTCAGCACGATGAACCACGCGAACCGTGCGATGCGGTGCGCGGGGTACTCGTCGAGGGCTCTGCTGAGCGTGACATGCTCCTTGAAGCTCATCCGAGCGCCGAAGAGCAGGGCGAGCGTCGAGCCGAAAATCATGACGCCCAGACCGCCGAGTTGGATCGAGCCGAGCACGACGGCCTGACCGAACAGCGTGAACTCGGTGCCGGTGTCGCGCACGGCCAGCCCGGTCACGCAGACGGCCGAGGTCGCGGTGAAGAGCGAGTCGATCACACTGATCGGCTGATCGGGGGGTGTCGCGGCGGGGAGCTTGAGCAGGCTCGCCGAGACAGCGATGAGCACGAGGAACGAGGCCGGGAACAGGATCGCGGGGTTGCGGATGGTGCGGGCGAGCACGCCGTTGAGCCTGATCGCGAACGCGATGAGCGCGGCGATGGACACGAACTCGGGAATACCTGTCCACCCCGCGATCGCCGATGTCAGAGCCAGCACCGCCAGCGCCTCGCCGGCGATGCCGAACACCTTTCTCCAGCGGCCGCGGCTCATGACCCGCCAGCGGATGTCGCCCGCCGCGACGAGCGCGACCCAGGGCAGCACGGCCTGCATCAGCGCGGCGGCACGCGCCGGAAGCAGCGCCTCCCGCAGCCCGTGTTCGAAAGCAACCGACGCCGCGGCGAGCAGGGCGATCCCGGTCGCGATGCCGAGCCGACCCGCACCGAGGTCGCGCGACCCGGCCGGGTTGAAATGACGCTCGCCTTCTGAAATCGCGGTTCTCTCTCTTTGATGTTCAATGAAGACGAGGCCTGCCCATCGCCGGGCGGGTGAGGGTTGAAGCAAGCATACAACCCCAACCGTCGGCAGCACCGGCAGACGACCACGGGAGACCTCGCGCCTTTCCGCGTGCTCGGCGACCAGCGCGGCGTCGAGGCGCTCCGTCCGCGGCGATGCCGTGGCTCTGCGGGCGATCTCGTTCACGAAGACCGGCGGGAGGCGCCCGCCCGGTTAGCCGTTCGATGTCGCGGGCTGGGGCTTCGCCCTCCACTCGGCGGCTCTGGCGTCGTGTCCCTTTCCGGGGTCGGCCTTCTCCCATGCCTCATAGAGCATGACGAGACCGAGGTTCATCTGGATCGCAACGCTGTGCGTGTCGCCCATGACACGCCCAATGATGCCGCGCGCTTCGAGCAGCATGGGCTCGGCCTCGGCCAGGCGTTCCATGTCCCTGAGGCAGGACCCGTACCAGCCGAGGATGAAAGCGGTGCCCGGGAAATCCTTTGGGTGGGAGATGCGAGCGCTGCGAAGGGCGCGTTCGAGGAAGGGGATCGCTTCGTCGTAGCGTTGACGGTTGCGGAGCGAGTTGCCCATGTTGGCCACGCTGACGATCGTGTCCGGGTGGTGCTCGCCGAGGACGCGGCTGCTGATCTCGATATCCATGAGGGTGAGTTTGTCGGACTCATCGTACATGCCGAGTTCTTTGTAGACGGACGCGAGGTTGTTCGCGGCGTTGAGTGTTCCGGGGTGTTCCTCGCCCAGGATCCGGGTGCGGGCTGCAAAGACTTCCTCGTTCATAACGCGGGCGCGGGCGATGCGATTCTCGTAGCGGTCTGTGTTCGTTGGTTTGGATGTCATGGCGTCGTTGTAGAGCACCCAGCCGTAGTTTCCCTGCATCTCGATGGTGAGCGGGTAGTCGGGGCCGTAGAGGCGCAGGCCGGTGGTGATGGCGCTTTCGTAGAGGCTCTCGGCTTCATCGAACATCTGGGTGTCGGCATACAGGATGGCGAGCGTGTTCATGACGCTGAGGGTTTCGATGCGTTCTTCGCCCAGCGTGGCGGTGCGGATGTCGAGCAGCTCTCTGGCGAGCGCGACGGCTTCCTCGCCGCGACCCATCGACGCGTAGAGCTGGGCGAGGTTGTCGATGGTCTGCGCGGTGATCTCGTGCGTCCGTCCGAAGAGACGCTGGTGGTCTTCGAGTGCCTGCGTGAGCAAGGGCTCGACCTCCGCGAACCTGGCTTGCTTGACGAGAACGGCGGCGAGGCTGTTGAGGGCCTGACGCGAGGAGGGGTGATCGGGACCGAGATCGCGGCGGTAGATCCGGAGGGTTTCGCGCGCATGGGATTCGGCTGGGTTGTACTCGCCCAGGCCGAGATAGGTCTTGGCGAGCGTGCCGTGGAGCCGCGCTGCGACCAGTGGGCGGTCGGTGTACCGGGCCTCGAGGTTCTCCGCGGCGCGTTCGAGAACAGAGCGGACGGTGACATCCTTGCCCTCGGCCATGGGGTCGGGGGACGCGAGCATGTCGTCGAGGAATTTCACCGTCGCCTCGGACTCCTGAAGGCGGTCTTCGGCGAGCGTTCGCTGGCGTGCTTCGGCCTGTCCGGCGTCGATGGCGATCTGTCGCTGGCGCTCCGCGTCGATGAGCCCGACGGTCGTGCCGACGATCCCGAGGACGAGCGCGACGGCGATCAGGAACGCGGCGGTGACGCCGGTCCTGTGGCGCCGGATGAACTTGCGGGCTCGATAGATGGTGCTGGGTGGGGCGGCGACGACGGCCTCGCCGCGCAGATATCGCAGAACATCGACGGCGAGGCTGCTTGCGGACTCGTAGCGTCGCGAGCGGTCCTTCTCGAGTGCCTTCATCACGATCCAGTCGAGTTCGCCCCGGACGATCGTGCCAAGCTTTTTCGGCTCGGTCTGGCGTCGGGCGGCGACCGAGGCGATGGTGTCGGCGTTCTGGCTGAGGCGGGTGCTGGGCTTGGGGGGATCGACCTCGCGGATGATGCGCTGGATCTCGGCGTAAGCGACCGAGCGGAGGTCGCGGGCGTGAAAGGGAGTCGAGCCGGTCAGGAGTTCGTAGAGAAGCACACCGAGGGAATAGACATCGGTGCGGGTGTCGATGTCGAGCGACCCCTCGGCCTGCTCGGGAGACATGTACTCCGGCGTGCCGATGAGCTGCTTGTGCTCGGTGAAGAGCGTCTTCTCTGTGAGTTTGGAGGTCGTGGCCTTGGCGATGCCAAAGTCGATCACCTTTGTGTGGGGTTTGCCGTCGTGGGTCGCCACGAGAAGATTGGATGGCTTGATGTCGCGATGGATCAGGCCCTTGGTGTGGGCGTGCTGTACCGCGCTGCAGACCTGGGCGAAGAGCTCGAGGCGATCCTGGATGCCGAGGTTGTAGCGGTCGCAGTAGGTGTCGATGGGTTCGCCCGTGCACAGCTCCATCGCAAAGTAGGGGCGTCCCGTTTCGGTGGCACCGGCATCGAAGACCTTGGCGATGTTGGGGTGGTCGAGGATGGCCAGGGCCTGCCGCTCTTGTTCGAAGCGCGCCACGACCTGGCGTGTGTCCATGCCCAGCTTGATGATCTTGAGCGCGACCTTGCGGACGACGGGGGTTTCCTGCTCGGCCATGAACACCGAGCCGAAGCCGCCTTCGCCGATGAGCTGGAGGAGCTTGTAGGGTCCGATGCGAGTGCCCGGGCCTTCGCCGATGTGTGATGCTCTGGCCCGGTCCGGGTCGGCCGAGTCGGCTGTGGGGGTGTAGTCCTCGATCGCCCTCAAGAATCCGCCCGCCTCGGCGTCGGCTTTCAGCAGCGCCTCGACCTGAGCGAGCAGAGACGCGTCCGAACCGCAGGCACCCCGGATGAACGCGGCCTGCTCGGAGGGCGGCATCGCGCGGGCTTCGTGGAAAATCTGTTCTGCGCCTCGCTTCATGAAGTGCCTCCGCCGAACACTTGTGCCTTCATCGCCCCGGGTCCCCGTGCGCAAGACCGGGGTCTGAACGATGTGGCTGTTTCAGGTTGTGGTCATCTCTGGGGTACGAGCTCTTGACGAGGGACAATGCGTCAGATCGACCCGGGGCACATCACTGGGGATCCGAGAATTTGCTTTCTTCACCCGAGAGGGCATGGAACAACCACGCGCGTGCGTAGGCCCAGTGCCGGTCCGCCGTGGCGGGGGCGAGCCCCAGGGCCGCGGCGGCCTGTTTCAGCGTCAGCCCGCCGTAGAACCGGAGCTTGACGAGCGAGGCCTTCTCAGGGTCCTCGGCCTCGAAGCGGGTGAGCGCTTCGTCGAGATCGGCGATCTCTGCGGGGATCGAATCGAGCGAAAGCGTCGCCGGGTCGAGCGTCAGTTGCCGCGCGGAGCCGCCCCGTTTCAACGCCCCACGGGCCCGGGCGCGGTCGATGAGAATCCGCCGCATGGCTTCCGCCGCGGCGGCAAAGAAATGCCCCTGGCTGTCCCAACCCTTCGTGCCTTGTTGGTCAGACCCGACCAGGCGAAGATACGCCTCGTGGACCAGGGCCGTGGCTTGGAGCGTCTGGCCGGGCCGTTCCTGTGCGAGCCTGGCATCGGCGAGCTTGCGGAGTTCCTCGTAGACCAGCGGGAGCAAGTCGGCCGAGGCCCGAGGGTCACCAGAGTCGATTGCCGAGAGAATACGGGTCACGTTCGATCGCACGGCCGCATGATACTCGGGACGGCCGATCGACCCGTCAGCAAGGATCACCTTCGGATCGTCGCTTTCAGCCGACCCGTGATGCGGTGCGACGCGTCGAAGGTCAGGTCGCCGTCGACCTCGGGGGGCGGGAGTGTTTACGGCCGGGACGGTGCGCGGGCTTCCGACGGCACGCAATGGGGCGCACGGGTGCCGGCGAGGCGGGATTGTCAGGTAGACTCTCGGCGTGACGCGCACCGGGCAGCGCGCAACGCCCGGACCGAGCCATGCACCGACGCACCGCACAGATCGAATCGGCGCTCGGCTCGGGCGTCGTCTCCCTGTCGCCGCTCCGCGGCGGGTGCGTGGCCGAGGTCTTCCGGGCGCAGCTCGGCGACGGGCGGGATGTCGTCGTGAAGCTCGGCGGCGGGAGCCAACCCGGGCTCGACCTCGAGGCGTTCATGCTCGGCGTGCTGCGGGAAGCGGGCGTGCGCGTGCCGGAGGTCCTTCACGCCGAGCCGGCGCTGCTCGCGATGGAGCACATCGAGAACGAGGGCTCGCGCTCGGCCGAGGGCGAGGCGGAGCTCGGGCGGATCGTCGCCGCGCTGCACGGGCGCAGCGCGGACCGGTACGGGCTGGATCGTGACACGCTGATCGGTCCGCTCGACCAGCCCAACGGGTGGAGCGACGACTGGCCGGCGTTCTACGCCGAGCGTCGGATCGCGGTGGTGGCGGACCTCGCCGAGCGGCGCGGCGCGCTGCCCGAGGGCTGCCGCGACCGGCTGCGCGGCGTGTGCGACGCGATGCCGGGGCTGATCGGCCCGCCGAACCCGCCGGCGCTGATCCACGGCGATCTCTGGGCGGGCAACATTCTCTGGAACGCCGGCCGGCCCGCGGCGCTCATCGACCCCGCGGTGTACTACGCCGACCCGGAGATCGAGCTGGCGTTCATCGACCTGATGGGCGGGCTCGGCCCGAGCTTCTGGCGGGCGTACGGCGAGCTTCGGCCCATCGATGACCGATTCCGCGCTTCTCGTTGCGAGCTGTATCAGCTGTATCCGCTGCTGGTGCACGCCGCCCTGTTCGGCGGGGGATACGGCGCGTCGGCCGATGCCATCGCGCGCCGGGTTCGGCTGCGGTAGAACCCACGCTACTCGGCGGGCATGGGGTCGATGCGCAGGCGGACCGTCGCGCGCTGCGTGTCGAACCGCAGGGGCGTGGGCAGCTCGGAGAAGGTGATCGCCTTTTCCGTGATCTGCGCGTCGAGGTCGTCGGGGGTGAGGCTGACGGTGGCGAAGATGCGCAGATCGTTCGACCGGATCCGCGCGATCAGGTCGCTCGGGCCGGTCACGACCACGCCCGAGAGCAGCTGGTCGCGCTCGTCCACCCGCACGATCCACCGCTCGGCCTGGAACGCCGGCCGCTGGATGCGCACCGGGACGGCATCGAGCGTGACCGAGTCCTCACGCTGCTCGAGCGTCGCGATCACGCTGACGCTCGCGGGCTCGATCGAGGCGAACGGGCTGCCCGTCAGCACATCGGGAACGATCAGCGGCACATCGCGGATGGTCGATCGTGAACCGACGCTGAGCTCGTCGGCGGCGTCTGGCGGCACGCTGGCGACGATCTCGACGCCCCGGTCCACCGCGTCCGCCGCCGAGCTCGGGTAGGTCAGCCGGACCCGCCGGGGTTCGGCGACCACCGACGACACATCCATGCCCGCGGGCAGCCGGACGACGACATCCACCTCGCGCGTGAGCAGGCGGACGATGTCGACCTCGATCTGCTCGGGTTCGACGGACCCGACCGTGATGCCCGAGCCCTCGAGCACCTGGAGCGAGCGGACGACGGCGGCGAGATCCACCAGGTGCCGGCCCGGCTCGAGCGGCACGCCGCCCTCGCCCGGCTCGAGGCGGAAGCCCAGCCGCAGCGTCTCGCGGAGCCTTGAGAGCGCCGCGGCGCCGCCCTCGAGATCGATGATCACCCGCCCGTTCCAGGCGTCGCGATCGGCCGGCACCATGACCAGCCCGGCCGCCTCGTCGCCGCCGATGCGAACGGGCGCCTCGAGGCGCTCGCCCGTCAGGCTCTCGCTCTCGGCGACGACCCAGATCAGCGCGGTCAGCACGGTGACGATGAGGGCCGTCTTCACCAGGGCGAGCAGCTTCGATTTCATGCCCGCTCCTCGCGCCGGTCGGCGGTGGAGGCCTGGTCGAGGTCCTCGGACTCGCTGATGGTTCCCTTGAGGGTGACGGTGTCCTCTTCGCGTCGGCCGGCGGTGGCCTCCTCGGCGATCTCGGGGTTGCGTTCGAGGCGGGCGCGGAGCTGGGCGCGGAAGACGCCCGGGGTGAAGCCCGGGCTGAGCTTGCCTCGCTCGGCGAGACGCAGCAGCCCCGTCTCTTCGCTGACGACGACCACCAGCGCGTCGCATTCCTTGGAGATGCCCACCGCCGCGCGGTGGCGCGAGCCGAGCGAGGGGTCGGGCATGTCCTGAGGCTCGGCGAGGGGCAGCTGGACCCCGGCGGCGTGGATGACCCGGCCGCGGATGATCACCGCGAGATCGTGCAACGCCGTGCCGGGGTAGAAGATCGTCTGGAGCAGGCCCGCGGTCAGCTCGGCCCGCAGGGGGGTGCCGCCCTCGGTCAGGCCCTCGAGGCCGACCTGCCGCTCGATCACGATGATCGCGCCGAACTTGGCCTTGGACAGGTATGTGCACGCCACGGCGGTTTCTTGGACCACATACTCGATGTCCTTGGGAGACTGCCGGAAGAAAGGCGTCTCGCCCAGGCGGATGACCGCCCGGCGGAGCTCGGGCTGGAAGATCACGATCAGGGCGATGGTGGCCACGCCCAGGAACCGGTCGTAGAGAAACGAGAGCCTGGCGAAGGTCTCGCCCGAGACGATGCGGGCGCCCAGCGACACGAGGATGATCACGACCAGGATGCCCTTGATCGCGCCCGCGGCCCGGGTGCCCTGCACGAAGCGGAAGACGACATAGACAACCAGCCAGATGACGACGAGTTCGGCGAACACTTCCCACCACGGGTAGGCGGCGAGGCGGTCGGCGAGGTTGGTGATGCCTTCGAACGGGTTCACGGGTGTGTGAGTCTACGGCGGCCGCGGGCGATACGCTCCGGCATGCCGCGCGTGCTCCGATATGAATCGACGCCGAACCCCGACGCGCTCAAGCTCGTGCTCGACGCCACAATCTCCGACCGGCCCCGCTCGTTCCTGAACGCGGCGGACGCGGCGGGCGACCCGCTCGCCGGCCCGATCTTCGCCACCGGCGCGGTGCGGGCGGTGCTCATCAACGGCGACTGGGTGTCGGTCAACAAGCAGCCCGGGGCCGATTGGAAGGCCATCAAGCCCGTCTGCGAGCGGGCGCTGCGCGAGCTGGGAGCGTGACCGCACCCGATCGCGACCGCCGGATCGTGCGGACGCTGTGCGCGTGGTTCGCGGCGAACCGGCGCGACCTGCCCTGGCGCCGGCCCGAGCCCTCGGGGCGACGCGACGCGTACCGCTCGCTGGTCTCCGAGATCATGCTCCAGCAGACGCAGGTCGCGCGGGCGGCGGAGAAGTTCGGGCCCTTCGTCGAACGGTTCCCGACGGTGAACGATCTCGCCGAGGCGTCGATCGATGAGGTGCTGGCGCTGTGGTCGGGCCTCGGGTACTACCGGCGGGCGCGGAGCCTGCACCGGTGCGCGCAGGAGATCGTCGAGCGGTTCGGAGCCGTGCCGGCGTCGGCCGTGGATCTCCAGACGCTGCCCGGGATCGGGCGGTACACCGCCGGCGCTGTCGCGTCGATCGTCTTCGACGAGCCCGCGCCGATCGTCGACGGCAATGTGACGCGGGTGCTGCTGCGGGTGGAGGGCCGGGACATCGACCCCGGTTCGCGGGAATCGGCCTCGTTCTGCTGGGAGCGCGCCGAGCGGCTGGTCCGCTCGGCGGCGCGGTCGCGGGCGGCGGGCGTCTCGCCGGGCGTGTTCAACGAGGCGATGATGGAGCTCGGCGCGCTGGTGTGCACGCCGCGATCGCCGGGGTGCGACCGGTGCCCGCTCGGGACGATCTGCGTCGCCCGCCAACAGGGGAAACAGCACGCGATCCCCCGTCCGAAGCGCGCCGGGGCGAAGCCGACGCTGCACATGGCGTGCGTCGTGGTCCGAGATCCTCGGGGCCGATTGCTGGTCGAGCAGCGGCCGGCGCGGGGGCTCTGGGCGGGACTGTGGCAGCCGCCGACGCTCGAAAGCGACCGGCCCATCCGCAAGTCCGCCGTCGCCGACCACTTCGGTCTTGCGTCGGGCGGGCTTTGCCGCGATGATGGTCGCAACAGGCAATTCGTGTGGGCCACATCGCACCGCACGGTTCGTGTCGCGGTGTACCGATCGCCGAGCGCGCCGGCCGGTGCCGCGACGCAATGCTGGCTCAGCGAGCGCCAGCTGGCGCGACGGGCGCTCGGGTCGCTTCAGCGTCGGATCCTGCTCGGCGACTTCGCCGAGAGCTCGTGAAAGAGGGCACACGATGGCCACACGCCGGATGCAGACACGACTCGGACGCGGGGGCTTCACGCTGATCGAGCTGCTGGTGGTCATCGCGATCATCGCGCTGCTCATCGGCATCCTGCTGCCGGCGCTGGCCAAGGCCCGGCGGAGCTCGCAGCGGGTGGTGGACGCGAGCAACCAGAGGCAGATCGGCCTCGGCGCCGCGTTCTACGCCGAGGACTACGACGGCTATCAGCCCCGCGAGAGCTCGAACATCGGCAACGGCGACCGCCCATGCGCCTCGCGGCCCGGCTGGGCGTCGGCGTTCCGGCCCTACCTCGACGGGGACTCGTATACGCCCGAGGACCGCTTCCTCCGCGAGGGCAACGATGTCTTCGCGGGCATGGAGATCTACAAGGACCCGGCGCGGCCCGACGATGATCACCCGCTGAACTACGTCGTCAACGCGTTCACCTTCATCGAGAACGAGCAGGTCGCGGCCGTCAACACGCGACGGCTCGAACGCGCCAAGCCCGCGACCAAGCTCAGCAGCGTCGCGTTCACGGCCGAGACCATCTATCTGACCAACCTCAGCCCCGACGAGCAGGGGCGGTTCATCCGGAACATCCCGGGCTGGGACCGCGAGTTCGAGGACACCGCCGACTTCGAGGTCGAGTACTTCTACGACGTGTGGCAGGTGAACCACCTGCTCGAGACGAGCGTGGAGGCGCGGGTCGCGCCCGAGTGGTACGAGCGCGGTCCCAACTGCCTGTTCTTCGACGGGCATGTCGAGCTGGTCGACGCCGACCGGATCCGGGACGCGAACACCTGGAACGACCGCGACTACACCTGGTGGAAGCGGGTGACGAGCCCGAGCTACGACGACTGCCGGGAGTGCGCGGACAACCCGAGCGACTGCCCGTAAGGGCGCGCGAGAGGCCGCGTTTACACGTCCCGGCTGGGGGGCGTGCCCGGGGGCATCGCCATCTCGATTCGGCGGAGGATGGTCCGGCTCTTGCTCTTGTCGCTGACGCCGACGCGGACCTTGAGCCGGGTGTAGGAGGTTCCCCGGCCCTCGGCCTTGATGCGGACGATCTGCCCGTCGGTGCGCTCGGCGGTCAGGCTGGCCTGGAGGCCGTCGAAGTCGTCGTTGTTCACCTCGAGCGCGAGCTCGGCGGTGGCCTGGCGGACGGCGGCCCACACGGTGGAGATGTCGGCGTCGAACTGTCGCTCGATGTCGCCCTCGAAGATGGCGTACGCCCCGGCGCCGGCTCCGGCGGCGGCGACGGCGGCGACGCAGCCGGGCATCGGGAGCATGCAGGCGGCGGCCAGAATGATCGCTGATCGTCGGCGGTTCATGCGTGGATTGTAGAACCCGCTAGGGCCTGATGCGGGGCGTGCCGCTCCGGGGAGTCGGCGCGCCGCCCCACCAGCCGACCGTTCGGCGGATCTGGTCGAGCCCCTCGGCGATCTCGGGGTCGGCCTCGCCGCGGGCGAGCCGATCGACGGGCAGCGCGGAAAGCCGCATCGCGATGCCGTAGGCCTTGAGGATCTCGAAGCTCATGCGGTCCCAGTCGGCGGGGGCGCGGTCAAAGCGGGCCTCGTTCGCCGAGAGATGATCGAGCTGGTAGCGCGCCCGCGCGATCGCGCCGAGCGTTCGCATCGCCGCCATCGCCTCGTCCTCGGGCTCGTAGGACGACGCGGCGACGATGCCTTCGTAGTTGCGCAGGTCGGCGTCGAGCGAGGCGGGGTACCAGCCCGGGACCTGCGGGCCGGCGCAGCCCTGCAGCGCGGCGGCGCCGAACAGAACGGGGGCGGCGACGCGCTTCATCGCGCGAGCTGCTGCTGGAGGTTGCCCAGCAGCGCGTCCGCCTCGGCTTCGAACGCGCCCCACTCGGTCCTGTTGACCGCCGACCGCGCAAACAGATCGGCCGGGCGGTTCACGAACGATCCGAGGTGCCGGTGCGCCGTCTCGACGGCGGCGTTGATCTTGGCGCTGGTGGCGGCCGGGTAGCTCTCGCCCGAGGCCATGATCATCGCGAGATCGACCGCGAGCACCATCGCGCGGATCTGGCCCGCGCGCTGGAGCGCGGCGTCCTGCTGCTCCATCGGCATGCTCGCCTGCATGATCCGACCCTCGAGCGAGGTGATGTCGCTCAGCGTGGACGACGACTGCCGAGCGACGCCGGCAAAGTCGACCCCGCGCTGCGAGGCGCAGCCCGAAAGCACAACCGCACACAGCACGAACGCGATGCTTGTCCGCATGGCAGAGCCTCCCAAGGTACAAGCGAGAGGCTAGTCCTCGGCCTGCAGCTTGGCGACCACACTGAAGTCCTCGAGGGTTGTCGTGTCCTGCTTGACCTCGGTTTCGCCCGCGGCGATCGATCGCAGCAGCCGACGCATGATCTTACCCGAACGGGTCTTGGGCAGGGCGTCGGTGAAGCGGATCTGGTCGGGCTTGGCGATGGCGCCGATGGCGTGGGCGACGTGCTCGCGAAGGTCCCGGCGGAGGTCCTCGCCCGCTTCGACTCCGCCGCCGAGGGTGACGAACGCGGCGATGCCCGTGCCCTTGATCTCGTGGGGCATGCCGACGACGGCGGCCTCGACCACCGCGGGATGGCTCACCAGCGCGCTCTCGACCTCCATGGTGCCCAGCCTGTGGCCCGAGACGTTGATGACGTCGTCGATCCGCCCGGTGATCCAGAAGCAGCCGTCGGCGTCTTTCTTGGCGCCGTCGCCGGCGGTGTAGAAACCGGGGACGGTGCTCCAATAGGTATCGAGGTAGCGCTGGCGGTCGCCGTAGACGCCGCGGAGCATGGCGGGCCAGGGCTTGCGGACGACCATGAGGCCGTCTTCGCCGGCGGGGACTTCCTTGCCGTCGGCGGTGACGACGGCGGCATCGATGCCGAAGAAGGGCCTCGTGCACGAGCCGGGCTTGGTGGGGGTGCAGCCGGGCAGCGGGGTGACCATGTGGCCGGCTCGCCGACGCTGCCGAGCACCTGGAGCGAACTCAGGTCGTGCTTCTCAACGTGCGCATCGCCCCACTTCATGAACGCGCGGATGGCGGTGGGCGCGGTGTAGAACTGCGTGACCTTGTGGCGTTCGACCATGTCCCAGAAGCGGCTGGCGTCGGGGTGGTTGGGCGCGCCCTCGTACAGGAGCGTGGGCACGCGGTTGCTCATGATGCCGTAGAGGATGTAGGAGTGCCCGGTGATCCAGCCGACGTCGGCGGTGCACCAGAAGAGCTGGCCTGACTGCGAATCGCGCTTCGGCGTGTCGAGGTCGGGGATGAGATTGAAGACGTACTTGCTGGTGAGGTAGGTGAACACCATGTACCCGCCGGTGGTGTGCTGGATGCCCTTGGGCTTGCCGGTGGACCCGCTGGTGTAGAGCAGGAAGGCCATGTGCTCGCTGTCGACGGGCTCGCAGGGGCAGTCGGCGGAGGCGTTGGCCATGTCCTCGTGCCACCAGCTGTCGTGCGACGACATCGCGACGTCGTTGCCAACGCGTTTGACGACGACGCAGGCGTCGAGCGCATGGCCCTGATCCGCGAGCGCTTTCACGGCCTCGTCGACATTGGCCTTCAGCGGCACGATCGAGCCGCGGCGCCAGGCGCCGTCGCAGGTGACGATGACCCTGCTGGAGGCGTCGATCACGCGGTCGGCGATGGCGCTGGCGGAAAAGCCGCCGAAGATCACGCTGTGCACCGCGCCGATGCGCACGCACGCGAGCGTGGCGATCGCGAGCTCGGGCACCATGCCCATGTAGATGGTGACGACATCGCCCTTCTTGACGCCCTTGGACTTGAGCACGCTGGCGAACTTGGCTGTCTGCTCCTGGATCTCGGCGTAGGTGAGGTGGCGGACCTCGGGCGTGCCGTTCTCAATCGGCTCGCCTTCCCAGACGATGCCGACCTGGCTTCCGTGGCCCTGCTCGACATGGCGGTCGACGCAGTTGTAGCAGAGGTTGGTCGTGCCGCCGAGGAACCACTCGGCGTCGGGGGCTTCGAATTCGAGGACGGTGTGGAAGGGCGTGAACCAGTGCAGCTGTCGGGCGGCGTCGCCCCAGAAGCCGGCGGGGTCGTCGATCGATCGGCGGTACATGGTTTCGTACTCGTCGATCGACGAGATGAGCCACTTCGGTGTGCCGCAGCTGCTGGCGGCGGGCGGGTCGTAGATCGCGGGTGCGTCGGTGGTCATGGTGTGCTCCTCGAGTCAGTTTAGAGATCGGCCGCGGTCGCCGGCGGCAGCTGCATCTCGTGGGCTTCGCCCGCGCCCTTGGGCACGCGGATGTTCTCGATCAGGTCCTGGATCTCCTGGGGCGGCGGGGGCGTGAACCGGCTGACGGCGATGGCGATCGCGAAGTTGATGACCATGCCGATGGACCCGATGCCCTCGGGGCTGATGCCCATGAACCAAGAGTCGGCCTTGTTCTGGCCCGGCTCCCAGCTTGTGATGGCGGCGAGCAGGCCGTCGGCCCAGGTGAACTTGAAGAAGACGACATACACGATGGTGTAGCCGATGCCGGCGATCATGCCCGCGACGATGCCCTCGCGGCTGGCTCGCTTGCTGAAGATGCCGAGCATGATCGCCGGGAAGAAGCTCGATGCCGCGAGCCCGAAGGCGAGCGCGACGACCTCGGCGACGAAGCCGGGCGGGTAGATGCCCACGAGCCCGGCGCCGAACACGCCGAACGCCGCGGCCGCCCGCGCGACCCACAGCTCCTGCTTCTCGGTGATCTTGGGCATCACCACGCCCTTGAGCAGGTCATGGCTCACCGCGCTCGAGATGACCATGAGCAGGCCGGCGGCGGTGCTGAGCGCCGCCGCGAGCCCGCCCGCGGCGACCAGGCCGATCACCCAGTTGGGCAGCTTGGCGATCTGCGGGTTGGCGAGGACCATGATGTCGCGGTCGACATACAGCTCGTTGGGCGAGTCGGTGAGGGTGTTGGTGACCAGCCGCTGGCCGTGCTCGCCGCGGCCGGCGTCCTGGTCTGGACCGGCGACGAATGTGGGCTTGCCCTCGAAGGGCGCCCCGGGCAGGTAGTCGACGCGCCCGTCGCCGTTCTTGTCGACCCAGGCGAGCAGGCCCGTCTCTTCCCACTCGCGGAACCAGTCGGGGATGATCTTGTCATTCTCCGCTGCCTGTTCGGGGTTGTAGACCGCGTGCTCGACAGCGTAGATCAGGTTCGTTCGGCCGAACACGCCAACGGCCGGGGCTGCCGTGTAGAGGATCGCGATGAAGAGCAGCGCGTAGAACGCGCTGAGGCGCGCGTCGCGGACCTTGGGCACGGTGTAGAAGCGGATGATGACATGCGGCAGGCCGGCGGTGCCGACCATCAGCGCGAGCGTGATCATGAAGACATCGAGCCGGCTCTTGGTGCCGTCGGTGAAGGCGCTGAAGCCGAGCTCGGTGTTGATCCTGTCGATGGCGTCGAGCAGGGCGATCTTCTGGCCCGGCTGCACGCCCAGCTCGGCGGCGATCTGCGTGCCCACCTCGCCGCCGAGGTCGCCGACGAACCCGGCCTGGGGCACCGGGTTGCCGGTGAGCAGCAGCGACATGAAAATCGCGGGAACCATGAACGCGAAGATGAGCACGCAGTACTGCGCGACCTGGGTGTAGGTGATGCCCTTCATGCCGCCGAGGACCGCGTACACGAACACGATCGCCATGCCGATGACGATGCCGAGGGTGATATCGACGCCAAGGAACTGGCTGAAGACCACGCCCACGCCTCGCATCTGGCCCGATACATAGGTGAAGCTGATGAAGATCGCGCAGACGACCGCAACGACGCGCGCAAAGCTGCTGTAGCAGCGGTCGCCCACGAAATCGGGCACGGTGAACCGGCCGAACTTGCGGAGATACGGGGCGAGCAAGAGCGCGAGCAGCACATAGCCGCCCGTCCAGCCCATGAGGTAGACGCTGCCGTCGTAGCCGGCGAAGCTGATGATGCCGGCCATGGAGATGAAGCTGGCGGCGGACATCCAGTCGGCGCCGGTCGCCATGCCGTTGGCCAGCGGCGGCACGCCCCCGCCCGCGACATAGAACTCTCCCGCGCTGCCCGCGCGGCTCCAGATGGCGATGCCGAGGTAGAGCGCAAAGCTCAGCCCAACGATCAGAAAGGTCCAGCCCTGAACATCGAGACCCATGGCTCAGTTCTCCTCCCGGAATCCGAAGCGGCGGTCGAGCTTGTTCATGAGCACGACGTAGACGGCGATGAGCACGACGAAGACATAGATCGAGCCCTGCTGCGCGAACCAGAACCCGAGCGGCGCGCCGCCGATCCTGAACCGGTTGAGCTGATCGACGAGCAGGATGCCGCAGCCGTAGCTGACGACGAACCAGATGCCGAGCAGGACGGCGAGGTACCTGATGTTGGTCTTCCAGTACCGCTGCGCGGCGGAGCGTTCTGTCTGTGGAGCCGGGTCGTCTGACATGGGGGGTCCTTTGCGTGCGCGTGAACGGGATCAGAAGACAAATTGCAGCTGGAATCGTGCCGAGAGCTGGCCGCCGGCGGAAGCCAGCACGCCCGTGCCCGCGTCGGGGCCGAAGCCGACGACCGTGGTGTCGGCTGGTGAGCCGAAGAAGTACTGCAGATCGCCGGTGAGCTTGACCGCGTGCCCGGCGATGTACCAGTTGGCTCCGGCGAGCAGCTCGTGGAACGGGTCGTCGCCCGGGGCGTCGGGGTCGGGGATGAGCACGGAATACCGGCCGACGAGCTCGACATCGTCGGACACGAAGGCGCCCGCCTGCGCGAGCACTCCCGCATCGAGCTCGTCACCGCCGCCGGGGAACTCGATGTGCCGGATGACGGCGGCACCGAAGGCGTTGAACCCGGGCGCTT
>DAIOTV010000005.1:58950-66258 GCA_036751825.1 Phycisphaerales bacterium | reverse complement strand
GGCTGCCTCGTCAACGGCGCCGGCCTCGCCATGGCCACCATGGACACCATCAAGCTGCACGGCGGCGAGCCCGCCAACTTTCTCGATGTCGGCGGCGGCGCCTCCGAAGAGGCCGTCACCGAGGCCCTCCGCATCATCCTCAGCGACGACAAGGTCAGGGGCGTGCTCGTCAACATCTTCGGCGGCATCATGGACTGCGCCGTCATCGCCCAGGGCATCGTCAACGCCGCCAAGGAGATCGGCTTCACCGTACCCCTGGTCGTCCGCCTCGAGGGCACCAACGTCGAAGCCGGCCGGGCGATCCTCGAACAGGCCGCGGGCGAACTGCCGACGCTGCAGACCGGGAGCGACCTGAAAGACGCGGCGGAGAAAGTTGTCCGGGCCGTTGGCTAAGAAGGAGACGCCATGACCGCCTCAAACGACACCAACAAGCTCCTGCTGATCATCATCGCCATCCTGATCCCGCCGCTGGCGGTCGGGCTCAAGAGCGGCATCGGGTTCTCGCTGCTCCTCAACATCATCCTGACGCTGCTGTTCTACCTGCCCGGCCTGCTGCACGCGCTGTGGGTCATTCTGAACTAGCTCAGCACCCCGCCGCTTCAGCACCCCGCGTTGTAGTTCACGATCCACGCGTTGAAGTCGGCGGGCGTGACGAGCCCGTCGAGGTTCTGGTCCGCCTCGATCGAGCCGTTGTTGAAGGCCAGCACCCACGCGTTGAAGTCGGCGGGAGTGAGCCGGCCGTCGTCGTTCACATCCGCCCGGCAGCGCCGCCGCTCGTACGGGCCGAGGTCGACGATCGGCGCCACGCCAAGCCCGGTGTCGGGCGTGAAGGCGTCGTCGAGCCGGCGGGGCTGGCCCAGCAGATCAAGCGCGTCGTCGTTGGTCAAGAGCGCGTTGTTGCCCGAATCGACCGCGGGCGAGCCCGAGCCGAAGCGCAGGTCCTCGTCGCCGGTCCACGGCAGCCCGTCGGGCCCCAGCACATCCCGGAACAGCGGGTCGTCGTCGCGGGCCCTCTCGATGTTGAAGGCGAACACGGGGTTCGTGCTCAGATCCTGGATGATGGTGTCGCGGATGTCGAAGTTGCCGCTGTCCGAGGCCATCTGCATGTTCGGCACGCCGGCCGGGTTGGCGCTGGTGTTGCCCCAGACGATCGAGTTGGTCACGAGGCACCGGTCGCCGACGCTCGAAAACTCGTAGATGCCCGCCGCCCGCGCGCCGCTCGTGTTGCCGACGACGGCGCAGTTCGCGAACCACACATCGGCGATGTTGTCCGCGAACACCCCGCCCGCGAAGCCCGTGGCGCTGTTGGCGAGGATCAGGCAGTTGCGGTACTGCCCGAGGCTGAAGATGTAGCTGATCGCGCCTCCGTCGCCGTCGACGGCGTTGCCGATGAAGACGCAGCGGTTCGCGAGCAGCCCTGTGCCCGCGAGGAAGTCGGCCGAGCTGTCGTGGATCGCCCCGCCGAAGGAGATGTCGACGAACCCGTCGATGCCGGCGCGGTTGAACAGGAACGCGCACGCGTCGAACACCGCGGCGGACCGGTTGACCGCCGCCGCCCCGCCCGTGCGATTCGCGGTGTTGCCCACGAAGACGCACCGCTCGAAGCGGGGCGCCCCCTGCGAGATCATCACCGCGCCGCCCCCGGCCTCGGCGCCGGCGAACGGGCCGTTGCCGACATCAACGAACACGCTCGCGTTGGCCTGCGCGTGATTACCGGTGAACGTGACGTCACGGAACACGGCACGCGACCCGGCGAGCACCGCGCCGCCCCCGCTGTCGTCGCGCCGCAGCGGGAACCAGCCTTCGGCAAAGTCGCGGTCCGCCCAGCCGCCGGTCACCGTCACGCCGTCGACCACCGTGTCGGGCGAGTTGCCCCAGCTCTCGATGACGTGATAGGCGTTGTCGCTCTTGCTGCCGGTGGTGCCGTCGTCCTGCGCCAGGTCGCCCGAGAGCACGGTCGGATACGCATCGAGCGCGCGGGCGTCCGGGTTCGCTGGGTTCGCCAGACCGGCAAAGCCGCCCACGATCGAGAAGCCGTCGATCAGCCGGAACGACGCCGTCCGATCCCCCGTCCCGCCCGGGAACAGCCCGGTGCGGTCGGGCAGGTAGACGCCGCCGGCAACGCGGATCTCAACGATCGATTCGGCGTTGTCGTCGGGCGAAATCGCGTCCTGCAGGAACCGGTACGCGCTGTCCCAGCTGTCGCCGGTGCCGCCCGCGGGGGCGTCGTCGTCGACATAGATGATGCGTTCCGGCTGCGCGTGTGCGCCGAGCGCGCAGACAGCCGCCGCACACGCCAACACGCCGGCGATCCCGTGGGTCATGGCTGGTCCCCTGTGCAAGGCCCCCCGAGACATCGGGCCCCCGCAGCGTACCACACGGGGCGTGTTCGGCGGTAGCGAACAGAGAGCGACCCTCGCTCGCCGGATCAGCAGCCCGCGTTGAAGTTCGCGATCCAGGCGTTGAAGTCCTGCGGCGAGCAGAGCCCGTCGCCGTTCTGATCGCACCCCGCCGCCTGGGTGTTGAACGCCTGGATCCAGGCGTTGAAGTCCTGCGGCGAGACCAGCCCGTCGCCGTTGACGTCCGCCGGGCAGGGCTCTGCGCACCCGCCCGTGCCGCAGAAGATCGTCGCCTCGGCGATGCGTGAGCGGGCGCCGGTGCTGGGCACGAACCACTGGAAGTACATCGCCGTGCCGTCGAGGTCGGCGTCGTCGGGAACGGTCCAGAACGCGGTGGCCACCGGCGCGACGCCGTCGCCCGTCGCGGCCGTGAACGGCCCGAGGGTCTCGTCGGGCGTCAGCACGCCGCCCGCGGGCGGGCTCGACGACACCAGCAGCGTGACGCTCGCGCCCTCGTCGATGTTGGTCACGCCGAGGCGGAAGTCGGGCGAGCCGGCGAGGGGCGGGTTGTGGCTGATCATCTGCGGGATGCGCCCCAGACCGTCCGCCGTGCCCACGCCGATGATCGACGGGTTCGGGGCCCGCTCGCTGTTCAGCGTGGGCCGATCGAAGGGGAAGGTCTCATTCGCCACGCGCGGATCGGTCAGCGCGTTGGTGATGAAGTCGTCGATCGCCGCCCGCTGCGGCAAGGGCAGGTCCACGGGCATCAGCGGGTCGATGTTGGGCGACCCGGGCCCCGCGGGCAGCGCGTAGAACGAGATCACCTGCTGCATGTTGAAGAAGTCGCCCGTGTGCATGAAGCTGAATTTCAGCCCCGAGTTGCGCAGCGTCGGCGTCTTGAACTTGCCGTTGTCCATGGGCGACCCGGTGATCGCGCCCAGGCCCAGGTCCTGCCCGTTCGGCCGAACGCCGATGTTGCGGAAGGTGTTGTCGGTGAACAGCGGCGGGATGTGGCAGACCGCGCACGATGACCCAAGAAACGCGTTCCAACCCTGGACCTGCTGCGCCGTCATCGCCGCGTTGTCGCCCAGGATCCACCGGTCCCAGGGCGACTGATCGCTGATGAGCGTGCGCTGATAGGTGGCGATCGCGAACGCGATGCGCGTCGCGTTGATCTCGCCCGTGCCGAACGCGGCCTCGAACAGTTCCGGGTAGGTCGCGTTCGCTGCGAGCGCCGCCAGCATGTCGGCTGGAAGATCCGACGCGAGAGCCAGCGGGCGGGCCGATTCGAGCTTGGCGCTGATCGCGGCCCAGTCCCGGTCGCCGTGCGCCATCTCGACATCCGACAAGGGCGGGCCCACGGCCTGGCTCTCGAGCGCACCGCCGCCGGCGATCTGCACCACACCGGTCTGCGGATCGACGAACTCGCTGGTCGCGCGCCCGTCCCAGAACAGGTCGCTGGCGTACGCCGCGTTGATCACCACGTTCGCCGACCGCCCGGTCACCTGCACATCGGTGCCGAAGCTGGCGTCGACGATGTAGTTCCCTTTCGCGTCGGCGCGGGGCACGCCGGGCGAGCCGAACACATCGTCGGGAGTGGAGAAGGCGAGATCGCTGCCCGGGTTGACGCCGAAGCGCGGCTCGCCGCCCGCGGCCGACGGGATATGGCAGGTGCCGCACGCCGTCAGATTGTCGCTGGAAAGCTGCTCATCCCAGAACAGGATCTTGCCCAGCACGCGCTTCTCTTCGGTGATCGGGTTCTCCGCCGGAACCGGAACGGTCGGCAGCGTCTGACCCCGCGCCGCAACGACAATGCCGAGCGTACAGATAGCAAACAACATGTTGCGTGTCATTGCGAACCCATCTCCGGTTGTGCTCTCGCCGGCTCCCCTCAGACGCGTTCAGCTTAACGCACCCGCCTGTCGATTGTTGTCGCCCATCGGAAATCTGTATCCTGATTTTTGCGCTCGCCCGGCCGCCGGTCCGTCGGCGGCCGAGTTCGTGCCCCAAGGCCGCTCGGCCCGATAACCCACAGCGGAGGATCTCAAGATGAAGCTCGACTGGATGATGGCCTGGGTGGTTCTTGCCACGATCGGCCTCGGCGGGTGCGGCTCGAAACCCTCGGTGCAGACCCAGCCGACCGCCTCAGCCCAAACGCCGGCCGAGGCCGAACCCGTCACGCTCCACCGCGACGGGCGGTTCATCGTCTCGGCGCAGCCCGACGAAACGACCCTGCGAACGCTCGCAGGCGAAGGCGTCGGCACGGTCATCAGCTGCCGGAGCGTCGAGGAAATGGAAGCACTCGGCTTCGATCAGGCCGCCCTCGCCCGTGAGCTCGGCATGACCTATGTGCATGTGCCCATGGGGCGCGACCACGGCTACGAGCCCGGGCAGATCGCCGCCTTCAACGAGGCCATCCGCGGGCTTGACGGGCCGATCTATGTCCACTGCGCCAGCGGCGGCCGGGCCCGCACCGTCATCATGGGGCACCTGATCCGGGAAGAGAGCCTCACCGTCGACGAGGCCTTCGCCGCTTCGGAACGCCTGGGCGGTAGCCGGCTCTCGCTCGAAGAGCTGCTCGGCGAGAAGGTCAGCTTCGAACTCACCGGCGAGCCGCTCGACACCGACACGCCCGACGACCAACCGGCAAAGTAACCCGTCATGGGCGCTGCAGCTGGTCATGTCGCGCTGCTGGCGACCGGCGGCACGATCTCGGCCGGGCCGGATGGTTCGCTCGGGGCGGCGGCACTGATCCGGCTCGCCGCCAGCGGCACCGAGGGCATCCCCGCCGACATCCCTGTTCGCGGCGTGGACGTCGCCGCCGCGCCAGGATCTCGCGTCACGCCCGCATCCATCGCAGCCCTCGCCGCGGCCGTCCGCGCTTCGCTCGCCGACGAGGGCTGCCGGGGCGTGGTCGTCACGCACGGCACCGACACCGTCGAAGAAGTCGCGTTCGCGTGCGACCTGCTCGTCGGGCAGACCACCAAGCCCGTCGTCTTCACCGGCGCGATGGTGCCACCCCGAACGCGCGGCACCGACGCGCACACCAACCTCGCGCGAGCCATCCGAATCGCGGGGCACCTTCCAACGCCGGTTCGCGGGGCCGTGATCGTCATGGGCCACGGCATCCACGCCGCCGTTGACGCCCGCAAGCTCTCGACACAGGGCGTCGACGCGTTCGCTTCGCCGGGCGCCGGGCCCATCGGCTGGATCGGGCCCGACACCATCGACATCGTCCAGGAGAACCTCCGCGTCGCGGTCCGCACCCATCGGCTCGAGCCGGCGGTCGAGCTGGTCCGGCTGACGGCGGGCGGCGGCGACCGCCTGCTCCGCGCCGCTGCGGCGGGTGCCCGGGGCCTGGTGGTCGAGCTGTTCGGCGCCGGCAACGCGCCGGAAGCCGTCGCCGAGACCATCCGCGATTCCGTCAGCGCCGGAACGATCGTGCTCGTGTGCTCGCGCGTGGGCCTGGGCGGGCTGGCCCCCGAATCCGGCGTGCTCGAGACCGGAGCGATCCCGGCGGTGCTGCAAGCGGGAGGGGCGGCCCCGGTCACGCTCGACGGGCTGAAGGCACGAATCCTGCTCATGGCCGCCCTCGGCGCGGGGCTCGACACGGGTGGGATCCGTTCGCTCTTCGTACCGAGGCCGCCGCCGGCCCCCCCTCGCGACGGCTAGGCTCGCTCGATTCACTCTGTGGACAGGCCGATGAAGCTCTCGCAGGGAGCGAACGACCAGATGCGCGGCAAGTACAGCAACATCCTGAGCCACACCCTGGCGAGGCTGCGCCGCATCCCGATGAACGCGCTGCTGCGCCACCAGGTCGCCTGGGAGCCGATGCCGAACCCCGAGCCGGGCTACACACCGATCATCGGCTGCATGGCGGCGATCCCCGAGGTGGCGCTGGCTAACGTCAGGCTCATCAGCCGCATGGACCTGTCGAGCGCCAAGGAGGTCATCCTCGTGTTCGACCGCCCGCCGGCGCTGATGCCCGAGGGCTTCGCCGAACGGCTCGACGAGGCGCGCGGCGGCATGCCCGTCCGGCTGCTGCACTACACCGACGCTCAGCACGCCGCCGCCGATCGAATCCGCTGGGGCTGGGTCTACGCCTGGATGAGCTGGACCACAGGCATCGCCAACGCCACCACGCGGCATGTGATCCTGCACGATCTCGACGCGATGCCCATCGACCCGGGCTTCTTCGAACGACGCTACAAGCTCGCGCTCGAGAGCGACGCGACCTTCTTCGGCATCCGCTGGTATCGCGGCAACGGCATCGAGCACGCCGACCGGCTCACCACCACCTTCGAGATGGTCATGGACGCCGCCCGCGTCCGCGAGGCCTCCGAGCCCTACCAGGCGTTCAACCGCATCGACCTGTTCAACGGCAAGAGCGTCGAGTTCGACACCTTCCTCTACACCCAGTCGATCATCGGCAACGCGGAGCAGGCGCCGATCGACGAGACGGATGTTGTGCACCCGTCGCAGATGATCTGCCAGTACACCGACCTGCTCGCCGGCCGCAACACGCACGCGATGCCCACCACAAACCTGCCGCTCATGCCCGCCTACATGTCCCTCGGCGGGCGGGGCGACCTGCTCGCGTCCATCAGCGACCACCTCGCGTCGGGCGGCGACCACAGGCTGCCCTTCCTCGGCGCCGAGCTCGATGTCTCGGCCCTCACCGTCAAGCATCTTGACTGGCTCGAAGCCCAGACGCGCCGGCTCGAGCAGGCCGCGACCGGCGAGGTCCGCCCGGAGATCGAGCGGTACCTCCGCCTGCTCCGCCAGCGCATCGAGACACGCTGATCGGCCCGGCCTGCCCCGAGGCCCGATCCGCCGCGACTGAAATCGCCAGCCTCGGATTCGGAAAGCAACGCCGAACCCCGCTGTATGCTGCGGGAACGCACGGACACCTCCTCGCAGGGCACAGGGGACAAGCCATGAACGGACCGAAGCACGCGGCGCGGGCGGC
>DAIOTV010000005.1:49324-58940 GCA_036751825.1 Phycisphaerales bacterium | reverse complement strand
CTGGTCGCTGCGGCCGCCGCGACCGGCGGCTGCATCATCGTGGTCGACGGCAGCGATTGGGAGGACGAACGCGACCACGACTCCTCGTCGTACCACGACGCCGACAACGCCCGACGCTCGTGGGTGCACGGCATCGACGCCGGGATGCTCGACGCGACCACCTCGATCCATGTGGAGTCCGGCGCGGGCGATATCGTGCTCAAGCCGACCGACGGCCCCCCGACCGTCCGCGCCTCGGCGCGAGGCGACAGCCGCAGCCGCCTCAGCGAGGTGTCCGTCTCGACCACCCGCGACGGCGAGACGCTGCGCATCGAGCCGCGATGGCCGGATGGCCGGCGGCACAAGAACGAACGCGCCGACCTCGTCATCGAGGTGCCGGCGCGCAACGGCGTCGGCATTGTGACGCACGCCGGGGATGTGTCGGTCGCATCGATGGCCGGACCGATCACCGTGTCGACCTCGGCCGGAGACATCGAGATCGATCGTCACGACGGGCCCGCCCGCGTGACCAGCAGCGCGGGCGATATCGAGCTCAGGCACATCACCGGGCCCGTCGAGGCCGAGACGAGCGCCGGCGACATCGAGCTGCACGATGTCGGCTGGCCCGTCGCGGCGCTGACCAGCGCGGGCGACATCGATGTGGCGATGCGGCCCGGTTTCTCGGGCCGGCTTGTCGCGTCGACCTCCGCCGGCACGATCGCCCTGCCCGGCACCGGCTCGTCGAGCCGGGACGCGGGCGCCCGAACCGCCACGCACACGATCGGTGACAATCCCGAGGGCGGGCGGTGCACCTTTCGGACCTCGGCCGGCGACATCCGTGTGCGGGAGCTGCCTGTCAACGACTGAACCCGCCGCACCGCCCGCACAACCGGACCAGCCCGTCCAAGCCGCACGCCGTGGCCGCCAGACTTTCCTGTTGGCTGGCACGCGACGGGAAGTGGCGGCAAGCTGCCGGCATTATGAAACGCGGACACAGAGACATCATGGCGGTGTGCATGCTCAACCAGGCGCCCGAGGGACGAGGCCGGTGCGATCGCCGGCACGGCCGGGTCCGGCTCGAAGAGGCACAGGTCAGCCTGGGCCGCGTTCTGGATCTGTCACGCTCGGGCATGCGTGTCCGCACGACCCGGCACATCAAGCCGACCGATCCTCCCATGATCGTCCGCTTTCGCACCCTTGAGGGCGAGCGCCTCGCCGTGCAGTGCAAGGTCGCCTGGGTCGCGAGGCACGGCATGTTCAAGCGACACGCCGGGCTTGAATTCCAGGGTCTCGACGATCATCAGGCCGCTCGTCTCGCCGAGCTTGCGCGGACGGCGGCGAGCAACTCCACGATCCAGCACTCGATCCTGAATCGCGCGGGCTGATCGTTCGATCCGACCGCATACGCTTGCTCCACGCGGGCCCAGGTCGGGCCCGTCTGGAGCATTTGTCATGCCGAAGGTCGCGATCGTCTACTACAGCGGGTACGGGCACACCAAGGTCATCGCCGAGCATGTGCGCAAGGGTGCGGCGTCGATCGAGGGCGTGCACGTCTCGCTCATCTCCGCCGACGAGCTGCCCGACGCCGACGCCGACCGCAACCTCGGCGGCCGCTGGAGCGAGCTCGACGACGCCGACTGCATCGTGTTCGGCGCGCCCACCTACATGGGCTCGGTCGCCGCGGGCCTCAAGCGTGTCTTCGAGACCGCCAGCGCCAAGTGGTTCGCCCAGGCCTGGAAGGACAAGCTCGCCGCGGGCTTTACCAACGGCGGCAGCTTCTCGGGCGACAAGGTCAACACCCTCCAGGACATCTGGCACAACTGCATGCAGCACAGCATGATCTGGATCTCGACCGGCTTCCTCAGCGAGGGCAAGGAGCCCGACAGCATCAACCGCATCGGCAGCTACGCGGGCATGATGGCCCAGAGCGACAACGCCTCGCCCGAGGTCACGCCGCCCGAGGGCGACAAGAAAACCGCGGAGAAGTTTGGCGCGCGCATCGCGGAGGTCGTGGTACGCTGGTCGGCATGACCAGCCTGCTCCGATCCGTCGCCGCCGTCTTCGCCATACTGACCGCATGCCTCGCCTTCGCCGGGCCTGAGGACGAGGTTGATGCGCTGGTGAGCCGGATGCACGAGGCGTCGAAGACCGCCGATGTCGGCTATTTCGATCTGTTCGCTGATGATGCTGTGTTCTTCGGCACGGATCTGTGGGAACGCTGGACGAAGCCCGAGTTCGAGGCGCTGTATCGGCCGTACATGGAATCGGGCCGCGGCTGGGAATTCAAGATGCGCGACCGGCGCATCGATGTGCAGCCCGGCGGCGACATCGCACTGTTTGACGAGACGCTGTTCAGCGAGAGCTTCGGTCCCTGTCGGGGGTCGGGGGCGGCGAGACGTGATGATGGTGCGTGGCGGATCGTGCGGTATCACCTGGACATCACGATTCCGAATGGCGTGGTGGATGATGTTGTGCCGCTGATCTCGGCGTACGAGGCGAGCCGGGTGGAGGTCATGTCGCTTCCGGAGCTACCAGCGGACATCGGGACCGTCGCCGACTTGGTTCGGGCTGAACTGCCGGATGTTGTCGTCATTGGTACGACGACCGACGACCAGGCCAAGAGTCTGCTTGATCTGGTCAGCGGATTCAAAGCGGAGTCGATCTCCGTGGGCTTGGCGGGCGTGCTCGGCGAGAGTGCGCGTGTGCTGTACAGAGTGGACCATTTCGATACTCCCACCCGAGCGATCCAGTACGGTGATGCTCCGGGGTCCGACTTCGAGTACCTGACGCTTCTCAGGCACACGGACAACGCCATGGCCTTGCGCGTCGCGACAAGCGTCGACCCTCACTTGAAGACGGGTGATCGCAGCGCCCTCGTCTGGCACGAGTTTGCCGACGAGCCCGAACGTTGGAGCACGGCCGAAACGCCGGATGCGATTGCCCGGTCGCTTTGGGTGCCGGACACGATCGAAGTGACAGAGCTTGAGACATTCCGCGTCGGTGACGTACAGATCGACCGTGCGATTCTCACTCGGCGCGATGAGTCTGCGCCGCCGAGCGAATAGCCGCGCCCGCCCGCTCGATCGCTTCATCATCAATGTGCAGATGCACCACCGCCCGCACGCTCTGCGGCCCTTCGTCGAGCATCAGGACATCGCCTTTGACCTTCTCGCAGAACTCGGCCGCGGTGCCGAGACCGGGGTCGACGCCGAAGTAGACCATGTTGGTCTGGACGCGCTCGCGGTCGACGGTGATGCCGGGGGCCTCCGCGATCAGGTCGCACAGCTGCTGCGCCCGGGCGTGGTCGTCGGTCAGGCGGTCGCGGTGGTGGTCGAGCGCGTGGATCGCGGCGGCGGCGAGCATGCCGGACTGGCGCATCGCGCCGCCGAGCTGCTTGCGCAGGTGCCGGGCGCGCTTGATCGTCGCCGAGTCCCCCATCACCGCCGAGCCCACCGGGCAGCCCAGGCCCTTGCTGAAGCACACGCTCACCGTGTCGGCGTGCTTCGCGTACTCGCTCGGCTGGCAGCGCATCGCAGCGCAGGCGTTCCAGAGCCGGGCGCCATCCATGTGCACGCGCAGGCCCCGCTCGTGCGCACGCTCGGCGACATGGGCGAGCTGATCGACGGGCCAGGGGATGCCCCCGCCTCGGTTGTGCGTGTTCTCAATCGCGAGCAGCCTCGGCCTCGGAAAGTGCGGGTCGTCCCACTGGCGGATCAAGGGCTCGAAGTCGTCGGCGCTGAACAGCCCCCGCTCGCCGTGGGTGTAGCGGACGCTCAGCCCGGCCACCGCGGCGTAGCCGCCGGTTTCGTAGTAGACGATGTGGCACTCGCGGTCGCAGATCATCTCGTCGCCGTGGGACGTCTGGGCGCGGAGCGCGAGCAGGTTGGCCATGGTGCCGCTGGGCACGAACAACGCCTCGTCTTTGCCCAGCAGATCCGCGACCTTCGCCTCGAGCTCGCGGACGGTCGGGTCGCCCTCGAGCACATCGTCGCCGAGCGGGGCGGCGGCCATCGCTTCGCGCATCGCGGGCGTGGGCTGGGTGACGGTGTCGGAACGCAGATCAACGGGCGCTGTCTCGGGTGGGGGCATGCCCGGATGATGTCACCGCCGACGGCGCAGAGCAAGCAGAGCGCACGGCGCGAGGGCGGCGGTCGCCGGCGCGGGCACAACCGTCACGCTGAGGTCCCACAGCGTGTTGATGCTCCGCAGCCCGGGGCTGAAGGTGCCCAGGCCCGAGCTGACCGAATCGATATCGATGCGGTAGAAGCCGGCATCGAGCGTGACGGTCTCGTCGAGTTCGACAACGACCGGTCGGCCGTCGACGGGGCCCACGATCGCACTCACGAAGACGCCGGGATTCACGCCGAAGCCGCTCAGGCTGAATTCGGTGCCGTTGATGGGGTTGATCTCGCCCGGCCCGACGATCGGGTCGTGCTCGAATCGCCCGGCGACGCGGAGGGTCGTTGGCTCGGTGAGCTCGAAAGTGACCTCGTTCGAGATGCCGAAGCGCGCGTCGTAGAAAAACGGCTGCTCCTGCTCGAGGGCGAAGATCGACGCGAACACGCGGAAGCCGCCCCCGACGCCCGACCCGAGCACCTCGCCCTCGAAGCCGCCGTTGAACGTTGCCGAGCGGGTGCCGGTCTTGTCGACGAGCGTCGCTTCGGGGATCGGCACGCTGTAGCCGTCGGGATCGCTCTGGATTGAGAGATCGCCGGCGACGGAGCCCTCGAACGCGTTGGCGAAGTACAGGCCGCCGAGGCTGAAGTCGCGGACATCCAGCTGCGCCGACGCGGGCAGCGCGAGCCAAGGTACGACAAGACGGCAGAGCGATCGCATACGGACAGCATACCGACGATCCGCCGGCGCACCAGCGAACGACCGCCGTTTCCGGACCATCAGCCCTCGGCCCGGGACACGGGCGCCGGGCCCCGCGTCGTGCTGTCCGCCGGCGGCCGATCGTCGACTGGCGTCAGGTCCATCATGAGGTTCATCAGCGTGAAGCCGACCGCCCCGACCACCACGAGCAGCAGGCACAGCCCGAGGACCGCCGGCGACAGGCGCGGGTCGATCGCGTCGAGCCAGTTGTAGAGCGAGACCGCGGCGACCGGGCCTACGAGCCCTCGCACGCCGGTGAGCGTCACATGCACGCCCATGTACTCGCTCGCGCGGTGGCTCGGCGCGAAATCGTGATGCCCCAGCTGCCACGCCAGCATGCCGCCGCCGAGCGCCACGCCCTTGAACACCGCGACGACATACAGCAGCCACGGCAGGTGCAAGTAGACCGCGACCAGCAGCATCGCGATGTTCAGGACGAACACCCAGCTGTGATACGCCCGGAAGCGGACGATGTGCACATTGTCGAGCAGCTTCGCCCACAGCGGCACCGAGAAGGGCACGACGAGCATGCCCAGCGCGCCCGAGAGCAGCAGCACCTTGAAATAGCCCGCGTCGAACCGCTCCCGCAGGATGATCGGCATCAGCGGGAAGATCATCAGGTTGCCCATGCCCATCAGGAACTGGTTGACCTGGTACGCGCCGTAGCGGCGGTCCTCGAGCAGCAGCGTGACGACGCCTACCGGGTTGAGCGTGGACCCGGTGTTGTCCGCGGAGCTCTCGCGCTCGGCGAGCAGCAGCCGCTTGTGCTGGCGGACGCGCACCGTCGCGAGCACCGCGATGCCCACGCTCGCCACACACGCCGCCCCGATCAGGAACACGCGAAAGATCGTCATCGGCGCGAAGCCGGTTAGCGGCCAGGCCTCGCCGAACGTGCCCTTGGCGGCGTCCATCGCCACGCCCAGCGAGATGCCGAGCGCCCCGATGGCGATGGTCTGGACCGTGCTCAGCTTACCGGCGACGCGGGCCCGCAGCCGCCGGGCGTAGTTCGCGCGCCAGATCGTCGACCGCACCGCGACGAAGCCCGACCAGCAGACCCAGGCGGCGAAGGTGAACGCGATCAGCCCCACCAGCCCCGCGGGCGTGGCGGGCATGAACGCCAGTCCCACGATGCAGGCGACCATGGCGATCTGGACGGTCGCAATGAACCGGGTCTTGTTGACGCCGTGGGCCACGCGCGTCCACACGAAGTTAAAGATGTTCGCCGCCGAAGGGGCGGTGGCGAGGGCGGCGACGGCGTAGTTCAGCGTCGCGTCCGGAATGACCCCGTCGTACGCCACCCTGGTCACGCCGGCAAGGATCGAGCCCTCGAACGCGGCCCGGCCGACCGAGAGCAAGGCCGTGCCCGGCAGCTCGCGGGCGTAGTTCCGGCGGATCGGGGCGGGCATCGCGCGCGGGTGGAACGAGCCGGCGGCCTTCCGGACCGCGCCGAACGCGCGGGAGGAGGTGTGCCGCCGCTCGGTCGCGGGGCTTGACGGAGCGCCGGGTGTCGCGGGTTTGGCCGCAGATTCGGTCACGCTCATCCGTAGCAAGTTCGCGGACCGGAGGCGAGCCCGGGCGAGGCAGATGGTCCAATCTGCATACGATTCCCCGCCGGCGGAGAAGCCCTCTCACCGGGCCAGCCCCCGATGCCTCCGCAACCGAGAACCACCGACCACCATGCAGATCCGCAACTTCTCCATCATCGCGCACATCGACCACGGCAAGAGCACACTCGCCGACCGGCTGCTCCAGGCCACCAAGGCCGTCTCCGACCGGGAGGCACGCGAGCAGCTCCTTGACTCCATGGACCTCGAACGCGAGCGCGGCATCACCATCAAGGCCTCCGCCGTCACCGTCGGTCACGAGCACACCCACCCCGATGGCTCCACCGAGCCCTTCATGCTCAACTTCATCGACACCCCGGGGCATGTCGACTTCGGCTACGAAGTAAGCCGGGCCCTCAAGGCGTGCGAGGGCGCGCTGCTGGTCGTCGATGCCTCGCAGGGCGTCGAAGCACAGACCGTCGTCAACGCCTACCTCGCGGTCGAGCAGGACCTCGAGATCATCCCGGTGCTCAACAAGATCGACCTGCCCGGCGCCCGGCCCGACGAGATCGCCATGGAGATCGAGCAGGTGCTCGGGCTGGCCGCGGAAGACTGCATCGCCGTCTCGGCCAAGACGGGCCAGGGCATCCCCGAGCTCCTGGCCGCCATCTGCGACCGGTTCCCCGGCCCCCGCCCGCAGACGACCAAGAAGACCCGCGCCCTCATCTTCGATGCCGTCTACGACGACTACCGCGGCGTCATCATCTACGCCCGCGTCTTCGACGGCCGGCTCAAGGTCGGCGACAAGATCCGCATGATGGGCCTCGGCCGAACCTTCAACGTCACCGAGCTCGGCAAGTACACGCCCAAGCCCGTCAAGGTCAAAGAGGTCGGCGCCGGCGAGACCTGCTACCTCGTCGCGTCGATCAAGACCCTCGGCGATGTCCGCGTCGGCGACACCATCACCATCGAGCACGACCAGGCCGCCGAGCCGCTCTCGGGCTACGAGCCGCCCCGGCAGATGGTCTTCTGCGACTTCTACCCTGCCACGAACTCCGACAAAAAGGGCAACGACTTCGAAGCCCTCCGCGAGGCCATGGAAAAGCTCGCCCTCAACGACGCCTCCTTCACCTACCAGCCCGTCCACTCCGAAGCCCTCGGCTTCGGCTTCCGCTGCGGCTTCCTGGGCCTGCTGCACATGGACATCATCCAGGAACGACTCGAACGCGAGGGCGATGTCGAGATCGTCCAGACCGCCCCAACCGTCTCCTACAAGGTCGATATCCGAGGCAAGGAGGGCCAGCTCGAAGAGATCGAGGTCCACAACCCCGCCGACCTGCCCGACATGTCCATCGTCACCGAGATCAAGGAGCCCATCGCCCGCGTCGAGGTCATGGTGCCCAAGCAGTACGTCGGCGAGGTCATGAAGCTCGCCATGGACCGCCGGGGAACCTTCAAGAACCAGATGTTCGTCTCCGACGTGCGCGAGATGCTCACCTTCGAGGTCCCGCTCGCCGAGCTGATTTACGACTTCTACGACAAGCTCAAGGGCATGACCGCCGGCTACGGCACCATGGACTACGAGATCGTCGACTACCGCGCCGACCGGCTCGTCAAGGTCGATGTGCTCATCAACGGCGACCCCGTCGAGGCCCTCTCCGTCATCGTCCACAAGGACCGAGCCGAGATGCGCGGCCGAAACCTGCTCACACGGCTCAAAAAACAGATCCCCAGGCACAACTTCGAGATCCCACTCCAGTGCGCCATCGGCGGCAAGATCATCGCCCGCGAGACCATCAAGGGCTTCCGCAAGAACGTCACAGCCAAGTGCTACGGCGGCGACGTCAGCCGCAAACGCAAGCTGCTCGAGAAGCAGAAGCGAGGCAAGGAGCGGATGAAGACCATCGGATCGGTCACCATCCCGCAGGAAGCCTTCATGGCGGTGCTGGAGCAGGGGGAGGAGTGAGCGATATCTATTCGGAAAGCGCGAATTCGACGATCCGCGATTCCTGCCCATCAACCCCAGGGCAGATTTCGTCGACGAACTCGCTCAGTCTTCGATAAGCTCGCCCCGTGACTGACTTCGCCAAGGGGTCGACAACGACCATTGCCTTACCTGCAACGCCGCGTTCCCGATAAAAGGCTGCAGACAATCCGACAGCGCTAGCACGCTCGTTCGAGGCAACCACGAAGATGTTTCTTGGCGTGCCGACCGAGTTCAAGTGGAAGTCAACCTTGAAGTCCCCAGCAGGATCGAGGTCTGAATCATGCCAGTGCCGCAAAACGTGGCGATGCGGTTCAACGGCTCGAGCCAAAAGGTGATCTACCTTCTCTTTAGTGAATGAACGATTTCGTCCACTCTCCAAGAACTCCATATTAGAAATTCTTATAATGCCTTCAACGAATCGCATCATTGCTCGCTCGGTGTGAACTGCGTCCTTTGAGACGCGATAGGAAACCACACCATCAACCAATGAAATCGCACAAGTTTTGCAGATGCTATCGAGCATCTCCTGCCTACGAGCACCCACGCTAACCCCAGCAACATTTAATTTATGGAATGTCGTCCCGTAGTCAGACAACTGTATCGAATCGCCGATCTCATCAACATAGATGTTGATGAAATCACCATCGGCATACTTGAATGTGGACACGATGTAGCGGCTGTCGCCATAGTTAGCGACACGGCGGACGAACTGTTCGCACAACTCACCTGCAATTGTGTCAACTACATCAACCATTGTCGTTCACAAAGTCAAAGAGGGCTTGGTGATCGTCCGTCGACCGGACGTGAATATTCATGTCTGTCAGAAACTTGCCAAAAAGATCATTGGCCGTACTTGCTCGGAGCTCGACTGGCTCTGCGATCGCATCCCACTTGCCCAAATCGACCTCGGAGCGCCGACTGCGTCTATGACAATGCGGCGTCCCAGCCAAGATTTCCGGCGGCGGAATGCCGGGCGGATTCTCGTGATCGCTCGCATCGATTGAGTACCGCACGATTGCTTCACGTGATCGAGGCACAAGCTGCCCTTTGAGGGTGTAGGTATGGGCCCGAATGAGCGGGTTGCGCATGACTTCGAGTTCGAATCGCTCACTGCCGGTACCGCCAATGGGTTCAAGAGGAATCACGAAACTGTTATCTGCTCCCTGACGGTTTTTCCGCCTGGATTCCAACGCCTCAAGTTCGACTTCCTTGCGAAGCGCAATCATCGCGC
>DAIOTV010000005.1:0-49314 GCA_036751825.1 Phycisphaerales bacterium | reverse complement strand
CCTCGTCGGTGTAGATCGACGATCTGGGCACGAGAATCCTCCGGACAGTTCCATCCAGAGGATAAGCCGAACAGCGTTGACCGATCCACCATGACCGTCGTGTCCCACCGTGACGGTTCTTGAACGGATTGTACAGTATCTGATAGGATTTGCAAGGGGCGCTGGCGAAAATTGTGGGCAGGGCGCTCGTCGAAACCGAGTAGTCTGCCCCTTCACTCAAAGGGAACCCCACCATGCCATCAATCACCGACACCGCCCGGAAGCTGTTTGACGCCTGCGAGTCCGGGAAGGGCTGGGAGGGGTGCCGCGCGTTCTGTCATGCGGACGCCTCGTTCAACGCCCAGGCGGATGCGTTGGCCGAGGTGAAGACGATTGAGGCGTACACAGACTTCATGGCCAGCATCTACCACATCATGCCCGACGCCCGGTACGAGGTTCACGCGTTCGCGGGCGACGAGGGCACGAGCCGCGTGATGGGCTTCGGCACGTTCTTCGCCACGCACACCGAGGAGGGCGGGCCCGTGCCGCCGACGGGCAAGTCCCTCGAGGCCGAGTACGTCTACATCTTCACGTTCGACGGCGACAAGGTCCGGCACATGACCAAGGTCTGGAACGACGTGCATAGCTTCAAGCAGGTCGGCTGGGCGTGACGCCGGCGGCCTGAACCGCCCGCGTCGGCCTCGATTTCACGCGATGCTGCCGCGAATTGCGTCGAAAGTGGATCGATCTTGGGCAATACCCTACGATCGCCCGTTCGGTGGCACGGTGTCGCCGCGTCTCGCACGCGACTCGAGCAGCAGGGAACTTGCCATGTCTTCATCACCCGTCCAGAGCGATCTCGCTCCGTCGCTTCGTGCGCTCGCCGAGTCGGCCCCGCCCGTGGCGGTGCCCGCCGACAGCCGAACGCTGGAGCAGAACTCCGAGTGGTTCCTTGTGAAGTACGACGGCGCGTGGCGCGAGCTTCGGCTGCACGACTACCCCGACATCTACTCGATCCAGGGGCTGTACGAGAAGATCGTGTACGACGTGCTCAGGTGCCGATCGCCCGAGGTGATCCGCGACCAGCTCGTCGCGGCGTTCAAGAAGGCCGGCGGCGACCCGTCGGGGCTGACGGTGCTCGATCTGGGCGCGGGCAACGGGATCATGGCCGAGCAGCTGCTCGACGCGGGCGTGGGCGACGGCGCAGCGGGCGGGTTCATCGGCGCGGACCTGATCCCCGAGGCCGCCGAGGCGGCCGAGCGCGACCGCCCGGGCCTGTACGACGCCTACGCGGTTGGCGACATCACCGACCTGCCCGCGGCGGAACAGATCAAGATCGACACCGCCGAGCCGAATGTGCTGACCTGTGTCGCCGCGCTCGGCTTCGGCGACATCCCGCCCGAGGCGTTCATGGCGGGGTTCGAGCAGGTCCGCGAGGGCGGCTGGGTTGCCTTCTGCATCCGCGACGCCTTCGTCGAAGAGGCCGACAAGTCCGGCTTCGCGAAGCTCATCGATTCGCTGGTCGAGCGGGGTGAGATCACGGTCGTTTCGACGCACACCTATGTCCATCGCGTGGCGTTCAGCGGCAAGCCCTTGGAGTATGTCGCGTACATCGCGCGCAAGACCGGCATTACCAAGAACTGAGCCCGACGCGGGTTGCTGGACGGCTAGGCCGCGAGCTGATAGGGCTGGAACCCGCTGCGCTCGAGGAACACGCGCAGGGCGCTGACGGATTCGGGGCAGATTTTCGAGCCGGCCATGCCGTCGAGAATCTCGAAGACCTGTCCCTCGTCCATGTCCTTGCGATAGGGTCGTTTGGCGGCGAGTGCCTCGTAGATATCGGCGACGACGAGCACGCGGTCGGCCTGGCTGAGCCGGCTGGCATCGAGCCCGCGGTGGTAGCCCGAGCCGTCGAGCTTCTCGTGGTGACGGGCGGCGAGCTCGGTGATGCCGTGGAAGCAGACGGAGCGCGCCAGGATCTTCTGCGTGTGCCGCGGATGGCTCTTGAGCGCGGCGAACTCGTTGTCGGTGAGCTTGCCGGGCTTGTCAAGGATCGAGTTCGACACGCCCAGCTTGCCGATATCGTGCAGCAGCCCGGCTCGACGGAGCTTGACGACCTGGTTCTCGGGCAGGCCGAGTGTCTGCGCGATGCCGACGGCGACCTCGGACACACCCTGCGAGTGGCAGGCGGTCCACGGGCTCTTGGCGTCGACGACCTGGCTGAACGCGACGCACAGGCGGTCGATCATGGGCTCGTCGACGCGCAGCACGAGGGCCTCGGGCTCGAGCCGGCTCATGTGCCCGCGGATGTCGTCGCCCATGACCTCCATCCAGAACGCGGTGTCCCGGCCCAGCGTGTGGAAGGCGCGGACGAGATCCGGGTCGAACCAGGTTCTGTTGCGTTTGCGGGTGATCTCGAGCGCGGCGGCGAGGCCGTAGCGCGTCGCGAAGACCTCGGCGGTCTGGGCGATCGAGAGGATCCGCGCGAGCAGCGGGATGTCGCGCTTCTTCACGCCGTCGGGGTGGCCCTTGCCGTTCCAGTGCTCGTCGAGGTTGCGGATGGCCTGCACGGCGGCCTCGGGCAGGCCGAGATCGCGCGCGATCAGGGCGCCCCGCTCGCACCGGATCTTGACGAGCTCTTTCGCGCCCTTCGTGCCCGAGATCGCCACGTTCAGGAAGCGACGAAACCGCTCGGCGAGGGTGCCCTGCGGGGCGACGCTGCTCACGATGTAGGGCAGGCTCTTGAAGACGCTCTGCCAGTCGGTGAACTTGAAGCCGTGCTTGACCGCCTGGTCGTCGGCGCCGAACAGGTAGCAGACCTTGGCGGCGTTGCTCGAGCAGCCGAGGTCCTTGAGCAGCAGGGCGTAGAACAGGGCCTGGCGGTCGTGGTCGTCGAGCCCGATGATCTCGCCCAGCCGCATGCCGATCATGCACGACCGGACTGCGTGGCCCTCGGGCTGGCCCTCGGTGATGTCGAGTGCGTACGACAGGGCACCGACCACCTCCGACAGCGGGAGTCCGTCGGGGCGCACGGAGAGCGGGCTGGTGCTCGGCATGGTGTCTGTATCAGCCGATCAGGCCAGCGAATCCAGCCGAAGCGTGGACCGGCTACTGGTTATCCGCGTCCCGCTTGAGCACAAACGTCATCGTGTGCGCGACGGCGCCGTCGGCGTTGAAGGTCGTCCAGACCTGGTGCACGGTGTCCGCATCAACGAACACGAGCCGGAGCCCGCCCATGTAGTGGTCCTGGCCTTCGACGAAGTTGCTCACGCTGTCGACCTTGAAATCGATCGCCGGGCCCTCGTCGGTCTGCTCGATGCCCTTGGTGGCGACCATCCGGGGCTGGTTGCCCACGGCGCAGTAGTGCGTGCACACGACCGAGTCGCCGTCCATGTGGTACAGGTTGGTCATCTCGTGCGGCTCGCCGACCATCATGACCTCGCGGACAACCGAGCCGCCGCTCGAAGGCTTGAACGCGCTGACCTCCTTGCTCAGCGAGCCGTCTTCCTGCACCATCCGCCAGTTCCCTTCGAGCGACGCGAGCCGCTTCATCACCGCGGTCCTGTTCTCGGCGTCCTGCGCCACGGGGGTGATCGGCTTGGCCTCCGGCTGGAGGGGGGCCAGGGCGAACAGCGGGCCCGCGGCGGCGATCGAGACAAGGACGGCGAGCGTGGTGCGCTTCATGGCGACAGTCTCCGGAGTTGCGTGTCCGAAGCCTACCACGCTCGCGGCGGCGGGTCTGCTTCGATTTGACCGACCCAAGGGGCCGCCACGCCCGCTCGAACGGACATCGGGTCAGCCCGGGCCATAGTAAACTGGGTCATGGACAACGCTTTCTCACTCGCCGGTGTGTCGGTCGGGCTGGGCGAACGGCGTGACATCGAGGTGCCCGTCGGCGAATCGGCGACCGGGCGCGATCATGTCGTGCCCACCCGCGTCTGGCGCGGGGCCGAGCCGGGACCGGTTGTCGCGATCACCGCCGCCGTGCACGGCGACGAGATCAACGGCATGGGCATCGTCCGCCAGCTCTTGATCGACCCGCCCTTCGAGCTGCTCCGTGGCACGCTCGTGCTCGTGCCCGTCGTCAACATCCTGGGATTCGAGCGGCAGACGCGGTACATGCCCGACCGAAGAGACCTGAACCGCAGCTTCCCGGGGTCAGCCACCGGCAGCCTCACCGCCCGCTTCGCGCACGCGATCTTCGAGCAGATCGTCCGGCCGGTTGACTGGCTCATCGATCTCCACGCCGCCGCCGCAAAGCGAACGAACTACCCCAATGTGCGCGCCGACCTCGATCACGAGCGGTGCGCGCAGCTCGCGCAGTACTTCGGGCACACGCTGACCGTGCACGGCACGGGGCCCGACGGCTCGCTGCGCAAGGCAGCCGTGCACGCCGGCATCCCCTGCATCATCCTCGAGGCCGGAGAAATCTGGAAGTTCGAGCCCACCGTCACCGAGGTCGGCGTGCGCGGCATCATCAACGCGCTCCACCTCCTCGATATGATCGACGGGCCCCCCGTCAAGCCCGCCTACTCGGCGATCTGCCGGAAAACCAACTGGCTCCGCGCCGACCACGGCGGCATCCTCCGCTTCCATGTCGCCCCGGGCGACGATGTCGACCGCGGCCAGCCCCTCGCGACCGTCACCACCCTGCTCGGCCACGACCTCGGCGTCATCGAGGCCTCGGGCGACGGCGTCGTGCTCGGCATGACCACCATGCCCTCGGTCGTCCCCGGCGATCCCGTGTGCCATCTCGCCACCATCGAGGGCGGCATCGAGCAGATCCGCAAGGCCCGCCGGCGCGCGCACGGCGGAACCCTCGACGCCCGCGTGCGCGACGACCTCGCCACAAACCTCTCGCTCGAAGACCACGACGACGCCATGCGCTGACACGCCTAGCTCAGGTCCGCGCCCTTCCGCGCGTAGTACGGCCCCAGATGCGTCCGCTTCGGCTCCGTGTACGCCTGCGCCCGCTGAAGGCTCCAAGGCACCGGGTGCTCGACCCCCCGCTGCTTCAGGTACTCGACATACCCCCGGTCGTACTCGGCGAGCTGATCGAGCACCGCACCGTCGTCGGGGTATCGCTCCTCGAACAGCACCGAATCCACAGGCAGCCTGGGCCGCCGGCTCGGCGACTCGCCGGGCACGCCCACGCACAGCCCGAACAGCGGGTACACGCCCTCCGGCAGCTCCAGCAGCCCATCCAATCGCTCGGTGTCGTTCCGAAGCCCGCCGATGTAGCAGATGCCGTAGCCCATCGACTCGAACGCGATGACCATTTTCTCGGCGAAGAGGCTCGCGTCGATGGCGGCAACGAGGAACGACTCGAGCCGCTGGTTGTAAGCGTTGCCCTCGCGGGCCGCGGCGATCCGGTGCCGACGGGTGTCGCCCAGGATGACGAAGAACGCCCCGCACTCGACGATCTTGGGCTGCGGCCCCGCGAGGTCGGCGATGGCCTCGCGGGTCGCCCGGTCCCGCACGCGGATCAGCGCGTACGCCTGCACCGCCGAGCTCGTCGAGGCCATCTGCCCCGCGGCCACAGCGAGGCGGATGTGCTCGTCGGGCACCGGGTCGGCCGTGAACGTGCGGATGGTCCGGTGGCTCATCAGAAGATCGATGACGGGGTTCGGTGCGTCGCTCATGAGCCAAGCGTAAGTGGGCGCGGGCGTGCGCGTCGTTTCGTGGGAACAATGCCGCGTGCCGGGGCGCAACCTTTCCATGTCGGGCAATCGTGTGCAGACCCGCGCGATGCTCGTGCTGGTCGCGGGCGTGGTGGTGTACCTCACGCTCAAGCCGTTCGCTTTCCGAGTCCCCGAGTCGTTCCGCTCGATCGGGCAGGCGGTGTTCTCGTACGACCACGAGACGCTCCAGCACATTGTGCCGGCGGTCGTGATCATGATGCTGGTGCGGGCGGGCTGGGGGCTGGGCCCCCGCCGGGCGGCGTGCGTGAGCTTCGCCGGGCTCGTCGTGCTGGAAGCCGTGCAGTTGTTTATCGAGCAGCGGCACGCGCGCGCGGGCGATCTGCTGGCCCAGGTTGTGGGCCTGGCGATCGGCGGTCGCCTGCCGGTGCGGCCGCTGCCGCGGGGCGCCTGGCGGGCCCTCTGGTCGGCCGTGCTCGTGGGCTGGACGGCGTTGACGATCGCCGCGGGTGTGCGCGGGCAGTTCGGGCACACGCTCGGCCCGATGGACACGACCTTCCGCCTGGTCGTCGGCGACGAGCACACCGGCGGCCGGCCCTGGCTCGGCGAGGTGCACCGGCTGGTGATCGCCACGGACGCGTCGCCCGGCCCCTTGGTCTCGCTCGGGCCCCCGCCCGCCGAGGGCGTGTGGCAAGGGGGCGGCCGGCTGCCGGTCGCGTTGACCCGCGCCGAGCACGGCTGGACCTCGGGCGAAGCCGTGCCCGAGCTGTGCCGGGCGATCGACGAGGCGAGCGAGATCACCGTCGAGATCGACGCGACGCCCGCGTCGGGCAGCCAGACGGGGCCGGCGCGGCTCGTGACGATCTCCAAGGGTTTGGCATACCGGAACCTGACGGTCGGGCAGGAGGGCGACGCCTTGGTGGTGCGCGTGCGCACGCCCCGCTCGGGCCCGAACGCCTCGATGCCGCAGTTCGTGTTCCCCGGTGTCTTCACCGCCGGCGAGCGCGTGCCGCTCCGGATCTGGACCGACGGCGGCTCGGCACGGCTCTGGATGGGCGACTCGCTCGTCGGCGAACGCTTCTCGTACACCACGCCCCGCGACTGGCTCGGGCTCAAGCCCGGGCCCGCCGACGCGGCGGGCGTGATCGCGCTGTTCGCGCCCCTGGGCCTCGCGGCGGGGGCTCTGGCGGGGGGCGGGCGATCGCGGCGGATTCCCGCGCGGGTCTGGATCGCCGGGACGGCGCTGCCGATAGTCACACTCGCCGTGATCTGGAGCACCGCAACATCGCTCGACCGACCCGTGGCCTGGTGGCTGCTGCCGAGCGCGATCGTCGCATCGACGGCGGGCGTGGCCGCCGCCGCGCGGCTGCGGGGCCGACGCTGATGCCCTCGCCCCTCGCCCATGCCTCGATCGCGCTGCTGGCCGCGCCCGCCCTAGGCGGCCGGGCGCCGGCGGAACCGAGGTGGCGCGCGTGGGCGGTCGCGCTGCTCGTGGTGTTCGCCTGCGGGGCTCCCGACCTTGACATCATCGCCGGCTGGCTGCTCATCGGCGACGGGTTCACCTACCACGGCGCGTACTCGCACTCGCTGGTGCTGGCGCCCGTGTTCGGCGTCCCGTTCGCGCTGGCGCTGCGCGTGCTTCGGCCTCGGATCGCCTTCGGCCGGGGGTTCACGCTCGGAACGCTGCTGTACGCGGCCCATGTCGTGATGGACACGCTCATCTTCGGCACACGCGGTGTGGCGCTGCTGTGGCCCCTGCTGCCCGACCGCTTCGCCTCGCCCGTGGTCGTCTTCGTGGGCGTGGAGTACAGCGAGTGGTGGCGGTGGGACCTGCACCTGCTGGCGCTGCTCAACGAGGGGTCGTTCGCCGTGATCGTGCTGTGGCTGTCGCGGGTCGTGCGCTCTCGCCGGGCGCGCTTCGGAAGCCTCGCCCATGCCGGATAGCCACACCACATCGCCGACACCGGCCACGCTGGTCGACGGCCACGTGCATCTCCGCGAGCGGTTCGATGTCTCGGCGACGCTGTCGGCGGCGGTCGGCAACTTCGACGCGCTCGCGGGCCGGGGCGGCGCGTGCCACGGCGTGCTCATGCTCGCGGAATCGACCGGCGAGGAATCGTTCGGCCGGCTCGCGGGGCACGACCGCCCGGTCGGCCGCTGGCGCTTCGCGGAAACCGACGATCCGTGCGTGCTCGACGCCGAGCGCGACGACGGCCGATTGCTCACGATCGTCAACGGTCGGCAGTGGACCTGCGACGACAAGCTCGAGGTGCTGACCTTGTGCAGCGACGCGCGGCTGGCGGACGGCATGCCGTTCGAGGCGTGCATCGAGGCCGGGCTCGACGCGGGTGCCGCGGTCGTTGTGCCCTGGGGCTTTGGCAAGTGGACCGGCGCCCGGCGAGACCGCGTCCTGGCCGCTGTCGAGCGGTTCGGCGAGCGGCTGATGCTGGGCGACAGCGCCGCCCGGCCGGGCCGATCCCCGGACGCGGTGCTCGAGACCGGCCGCCGCGCGGGCCTGCCCGTCCTGCCCGGGACCGACCCGCTGCCGATCCCCGCGCACGCCGGGCGCGCCGGGCGGTACGGCCTGCGTCTGGAAGGGGCTCCCCCCCGGAACGGGCGGCGCGTGTGGCTGGAATCCCAGATCCGATCAAGTCGGTCCGATTCCCGGACGATCGGATCCCGGGACGGGGTGCTCCGTGCGATCGCGACGCAGGTGCGCCTCCGCCTTGGCTAGGCGTCGGCGACCGGGCCGACGCCCACAGTGAGACCGGATGCGTGCGCTGATCGTGGTAACCCGACCGACCGAGCCCGACCGGGGCGACCCCGCGCCCCTGGCGCTGCTGGTGCGCGCGCTGGTCGACCGCGGCCACGAGGTGCATCTTGTGTGCTCGGCCGCCGAGCCGATGCGGTCGTTCGATGCCCTGACCGTCTGGCCGGTTCACCCGGACCGATCGCGCGGAGCGCCGGCCTTCGCGGCGCGGGCGCTCGAAGCGGGCCGGGCGTGCCGACCGGACATCGTGCTCGCCGATCGGCCCCATTTCGCCCTCGGCGCCATGGTCGCGCGCCGTTTCGGGAGCAGGTTGGTCCCGATCTTCAGCGACGCGGGGCCGTTGGGCGCGACGCCGATTCGTCGAGTCGCCGCGGCGCTGGATGCGAGGATCGTCCGCGGCGCGGCGGTCGCGTGCCTTGCCTGCGGACCGCTCCAGGCCGACGCGGCGCTGCAACTCGGCGCGAAGCGCGCCATCGCGCTGCCGGGTGTCTGCGGGATGGAGCCCGCGGATCGGCCGGCGTCGGGCTGGCTTCGCCGGCATCTGAAGATCGACGGCGGCGTGCTGGCCTTGGCCTGGGGGGGGCTCGGGCCCGACCAGGGCACCGACATCCTGATCGAGGGCGTCAAGGTCGCCGCCGACGCGGACGCCGATGTTCACGCGGCGATCTTTGGAGGGGACGAGACGAGCATCGACCGCTACAACGCCAAGGCCGAGCGGCTGGGCATCCAGCACCGCGTCCATCTGCTGGGCGGCTGGCCCGCCTCGAAGCTCGACCGGCTGCTGCCCGAGGCGGACATTCTGGTGGAGCCGAGCCTGGACGCGGAGCGCACGCCGGGCGCGTTGTACAGCCTGCTTGCCGCGCACCGCCCGGTCATCGTGGCCGAGGTGCCGGGCCGATCGCGTCTGGTGGACCCGACCGTCTGCGAGCTGGCGCCGCCCGACCGTCTGGGCATTGGTCACGCGCTGGCCGAGCTCGCCGCGAACCCGAACCTGCGACAGCGTCTCGCGCGAGCGGCCGCTTCTTGCATCGCGGGACATCATGTGTACACTGCCTTTTGCTCGACCCTGTCCGAGCTTGAGCGGCTCGTCGGTGGGCCGCGAGCCGGGGCGGACGCCCCGGAGCCGACCGGGACGAACGAAAGGATCCGCACATGAATTCGCTCGTGACCGGTGGGACGGGGTTCACCGGCAGCCATCTCGTCCGCCGCCTGCTGGGCCGGGGCGGACGCGTGCGGGTGCTCGACAATCAGCCCGGGCTGTTCCACGACGAGCTGCGGGACCTCGGCGCCGAGATCACCATCGCCAGCGTGACCGACGAGGACGCGGTCCGGCGCTGCACCGAGGGGTGCGAGACCGTCTATCACCTCGCGGCGGCGTTCCGCAAGCTTAATGTGCCGCAGTCGTACTACAGCGAGGTGAACGAGCACGGCACGCAGATCGTCTGCCGCGCCTGCGTCGATTTCGGGGTGCGGAAGCTGGTCTACTGCTCGACCTGCGGCGTGCACGGGAATGTGCAGGGCACGAGCGCGACCGAGACCGCCCCGATCGCGCCGGCGGACTACTACCAGCGGACGAAGCACGACGGCGAGGTCGTCGTGCAGGAGTTCGTCCGCGACGGGCTCGACGCGACCATCATCCGGCCCACCGCGATCTACGGGCCCGGCGACCCGGGCCGATTCGTCATGCTGTTCCGCCTCTGCCGGCGCGGCACCTTCACCATGTTCGGCGACGGGGCCGTGCACTACCACCCGGTGCACATCGAGAACCTTGTCGACGCCTTTGAGCTGGCGGCGACCCGGCCGGGGGTGACGGGCGAGGCGTTTCTCGCGGCCGACGCGCGGTCGTACGCGCTCACGGATCTGGTGCGTGAGGTCGGCCGAGCGATGGACATCGACATGAAAATCAGGCACCTGCCCTTTGCGCCGCTCCGGGCGGCCGCGGTGGCGTGCGAGGCGGTGTGCAAGCCGCTCGGGATCACGCCGCCGATCTTTCCGAGGCGGGTCGACTGGTTCCGCCAGAACCGCTCGTTCGACATCGGCAAGGCGCGGCGCCTGCTGGGCTACGAGCCTCGGGTGGACCTGCCGACGGGCTTGCGGCAGACCGCCGAGTGGTACACCAAGTGGGGCTACCTGGGCGGGTCACCGGGGGGCCAGGTCGCGCTGCCCGAGCCGCTGATGCCGGCGATCCGTGTCGCCTGAAACGAATTCTCGGTCCCCCTGATGCGGCGTGCCCGCGATGTGATGCGGGCGACCGGGTGGGGGTCTCGCCCCGGGGCGCTGGCGGCCGTCGATCGGGCTTTGGGCCCGGCCGATACCCGACGCGATGAGGGACGAACCGCAGAAGCAGCCGGCCTCGAGGCCTTGGCTCCGCCCGGTGCTGATCGGCGCGGTGCTGGCGGCGCAGTCGACCGTGATCGCGATCGCGTGGTGGGCGGGCGTTCACGAGTTCGTCAGTGAGGTTGAGCTCACCTCCGCCGAGCGGGTGACGCTGGCGACCGAGGGCACCGCGGCCGGCGTGGCCGTCGCGCTGTCGCGGGCGGGCGTCGACAGCCTCGAGCCGGGCTCTCCGGGGTGGGAGCGGGCGCAGAGCATCATCGAGCAGCTGCACCTACCGGGCGGCGCGCGGGCGAGCATCATCAACGCCGACGGGGCCGTGGTGTGCCACCCGAGGCTGCGGAGCACGGGCCGGGGGCGCAGGCTCTCGCCCCCCACCGCTTCGGTCGTGGGCACCGCGCCCCTGCCGCGACTGGACGCCACGGTCGTTGTCACCGCGCCGTCGGGCACCGCTTCGGGCGACGGCGTCGCCACGGCGGAGTGGGTCTCGATCCGCATCGCGCTCTTCGGCGTCGTGCTGCTGTCGCTGACGGGGGTCGGCGTGCTCGTGCTGATCTCGCACCACGGCGGCCGTCTGGAATCGGCCAACCGGGAGCTCGCCGAGCGGATGACCGAGCAGAGCGCCGCCGTGCTCCGCACCCGGACGGGCATGATCTACGGCCTGGCCAAGCTCGCCGACTACCGCGACTCGGACACCGGGCACCATCTCGACCGCATCTGCACCTTTGCGACGATGCTCGCCGAGCAGCTGCGCCGGTCGGACCCCGAGGGCCACCCGGAGATCACCGACGAGTTCGTGACCAACCTGCGCGTGGCCGCCTCGCTGCACGACATCGGCAAGGTCGGCGTGCCCGACAGCGTGCTGCTCAAGCCCGGGCGGCTGACGACCGACGAGCGTGCGATGATCGAGCGGCACACGCTGATCGGCGCCTCCACGCTCCAGAGCATCCGCCAGCGGACCGGCGGCGACCCGCTGCTGAACATGTCGATCGAGATCGCCCTGATGCACCACGAGCGTTGGGACGGCACGGGCTACCCGGGCGGCATCTCGGGCGAGGAGATCCCGCTGTCGGCGCGTCTGGTCGCGGTCGCGGATGTGTACGACGCGCTGACCTCGGAGCGTGTGTACAAGGACGCCGTGCCGCACGCGACGGCCCGCCAGATCATCCGCGCGGGCCGCGGTTCGCACTTCGACCCGGCGGTGGTGGACGCGTTCGATCGCGTGGAGGCGGAGTTCGACGCCGCGCGGGTGTCGCTCCGGCCCGCCGCCCGCCGCGCGGCGTAGAGGCTGTCAGCTGACCTTGAGCACAACGAGCGTCCGGTCGTCGTCGGCGGGTCGTCCGGCCGTGAACTCGTTGACGCTGCTGAGCACGCTCGCGATGAGGGCGCGGGCATCGATACCGCAGGTGGCGAGCACGCCGTCGAGCCGCTTGATGTCGTAGATTTCGTCGTTGTCGTTGAACGCCTCGGTGATGCCGTCGGTGTACAGGATCACCTGATCGCCCGGGATGAGCTCGGCCCGCGCCTCGGCGAACTCGACGCCCTCCATGATGCCCAGGGGCACGGCTTGCGCCTGGTTCAGGACGAGCATCGACCCGTCCGAGCAGCGCTTGACCCTCGGCGGGTTGTGCCCGGCGGACGAGTAGACGAACGAGCGGTCGGCGGGATCGAAGACGCCGTAGAACGCGGTCACGAACGTGCCGTTCTCGGTGTACCGCCTCGAGAGCCGGTCGTTGACGTAGCCGAGCAGGTGCCGGGGCGCTACGCACTCGTTGGGGGCGGTGTGGGCGAGGGCGTGCGTGATGGCCATCAGCACCGCCGCGGGCGTGCCGTGGCCGCACACATCGGCGATGAGAAACCCCCACCGCCCGCCGGCGAGCGGGAAGACGTCGTAGTAGTCGCCGCCTGCGCGAGCGGAGGTTTCGTAGTGCGCGGCGATGTCGAGCCGCTCGATCTTGGGCAGCTCGGCGGGCAGGAGCGACCGCTGGATCTGCGCCACGGTCTGCAATTCTCGGTCGACGCGATCGTACGCCTTGTCGAGCTCCCGCTTGAGCACCAGCGTGTGCGTCGCCCGGCCGAACAGGTTCGTTCGCCACACCATGTCGGGCAGCTCGGCGGGATCGAAGGCGTCGGCGCGCTCGCGCCCCATCACGACCATGTTCTTGGCGATACCGTCGTCGTACGCGGGGATCGCCACCAGCGACCGCTTGCCCGCGAGGTACGCCAGCGCCGGGTCGTCGGGGTCGAGGTCGACCTCCGGCAGGTACGCGGGCTCGCCGGCGTAGAGCAGCTCGTGCAGCACGCCGCGGTCGTGGACCGGCAGCGTCGATTTCTCCTCCCACGGGTTCACGTCGCGGTCCCACACCGAGGCCCGCGTGACGCGGAAGCGCGGGGCGTCGAGGTCGCGGCGGCTGATCGAAACGAACGCGTCGGCGGGGTACAGGTTCCGGATCCGGCTGCGGTAGGCCTGCACCATGAGCTGGGGCTCGGTCTGCGCGCTCAGCTCCTTCATCATGATGGTCACTTCGCGCAGCCGATCCCGCCAGTGCCCGGCGGGGGCGATATCGGCCGACAGCGCGGAGGACGCGGTGCCGCCGGCCCGATCGCGATGCTCGTTGGAACCCGGTTCGCTCACGGCGGCTGCTCCTGACACGCCGGGCCGGCCGCGAGTTGCACACCGGCCCCGATGCGGGGATAGTACTCGCATGCCACACCCGACCTCGACGCGTTCTCTCCCCGCAACGACCCGCCTGCCGCTCTCGGTCCTGCTCACGGCGGCCGCCGTGCTGAGCGGCGGCTGCCTCTTCGGCGGCGGCGACGACAGCGCCCCTCCCCGACGCGGCAGCGAGCCGATCGTGCTGCTCGACGCCCCGATCATGAGCGTCGCCGTCGATGGCAAGATCGACGACTGGCCCTCGACCGCCTCCGCCGTCGCCGACGAGCACTACCTGTACGTGCGGTTCAAGACCGATCGGCCCGTCAGCCTCCAGGCCGACACCGAAACGGTGCAGGTCCAGCTCGATCTGGACGCCGACCGGGCGACGGGCCAGGTCGACAGCCGGGCCGAGCTGGGCATCGATCTGGCGATCACCTTCTCGCCGCCCGACGCCGAGGGCGAGCCCTCGTTCGGCACTCGGGTCGAGACCTTCACGCCCGAGGGCGATGTGGTGCAGATGCCGGCGGCCGCGCTCGACATCCTGTCGGCGCCGACGCACGCGTCGGAGTGGTTCGAGGTGCGCGTCGGCCGTCACCTGTACCCCGAGTTTGCCAAGAACCTCTCGCTGCCGGAGGAGGGCCTGCTGAGCCGGGGCAGCGTGACCGGGCGTGTCGCGCTGTTCGGCCCCGGCGGCCGGCTGCTGGCGAGCGCCGAGCCGTTCACGGTGGACCTCGCGCCCGCCGCCGATGGCCCGAGGCGCGTCCGAGGGGGCATCCCCGACAAGTCGCTCGGCTCGGTGCGGCTGGTGGCGTACAACGTGGAGAACTCGTCGCCGGACACCAACCCCGAGGCGTTCAGCCGCATGCTGCGGGCGATCGACCCGGACATTGTGTGCGTGCAGGAGTGGTACGACCAGACGCCCGAGTCGCTGGAGACCTGGTTCAACCGCGAGCTGCCCATCGCCGGCACCTGGCGCGCGTTCACGAGCCAGGGCCGGGGCGTCGCGGTCGTCACGCGGTTCGACGCCTCGCCCTTCGGGCCCGAGGGCGTCGTGATCGCGCCCGAGGGCGAAGACCGGACGGTTCGCGCCGCCTCGGCGCTGGTCGACACGCCCGCCGGCCCGATGGTGGTCTCCAGCGTGCATCTCAAGTGCTGCGGCTCGTTCGGGGGCCGGGAGGACGCGATCCGCCTGGCCGAGGCCGAGGGCATCGCGGCGATGATCCGCCAGCAGCTGGCCGACCCCGCCGGCACCGCCGTTGTCATCGCGGGCGACTACAACCTTGTGGGCGGCACGGCGCCGCTCGACGCGATCACCGACGGTCTCGACAGCGACGGCAGCGACCTCACCCTGGTCGAGGCCCGGGGGCTCGGCGATCCCTCCATGTACACCTGGACCAAGGCGACCAGCTCGTTCCTGCCCGGAAGGCTCGACTACGTCGCCTTCGCCGATGCCCGGCTCGGCGTGGAGCGGTCGTTCGTGTTCGATCCCGCGCGGCTGGACAGCCAGTCGCTCACGACGCTCAACCTCAGCGAGACCGACGGCCTCGCGAGCGACCACCTCCCGGTGGTCGTCGACTTCAGGCCCCGCTGAACAGGGAGATCAGGCCTCGTTCAGGCTCGCGGTCCCCTCGCGCCGGCGGACGATGCGGATCACCCCGTCGCCCACGCGCTCGACAAGGTCGAGCGCATCGAGCGCGTTGAGCGCCGCACGCTGCTCGGCCTGCTTCTTGCTGGGCCCCTCCGCCGGCTCGTAGCCCCGCTCGCCGATCTGCACCGCGATGGTGAACGTCTTGGCGTGGTCCGGCCCCTGCTGAGAGAGCACCCGGTAGTCGGGCGTGCACTGGAACTCACGCTGCACGTGCTGCTGCAGCACGCTCTTGAAGTTCTGCTGGTGCCCGCTCTCGGCGGCGCTGATGATGAAGGGCTCGATCAGCGGCGTCAGCCACCGCTGCACCGCGTCCAGCCCGCCGTCCAGATACACCGCGGCGATCGCGGATTCGAGCGTGGCCGCGGCGAGCGAGTGCGGCAGCGTGCCGTGCTGATCGCGGATGCCCTTGCCGAGCCGGATCAGCTCCTCAAGACCGATCTGGCGCGCGATCTTCGCGCACGTCTTGCGGCTGACGGCGACCGACTTGATCTTCGTCATCTCCCCTTCGAGCAGGTCGGGGTAGATCTGGAAGATCGTCTCGCACGCCACCATGCCGAGCACGGCATCGCCGAGAAACTCCAGCCGCTCGTTCGACTCCAGACGGCCGTGCGCCACCGACGCGTGCGTCAGCGCCCGAACGAGCAGGTCCGGGTCGTCGAAGGTGTAGCCGAGCACATCCTGTGCACGCTCGATCAGCTCGCGGTGCTGGTCCATGGCCGAGGCGCCCATCGGGTGGGCCTCCGCTGCGCGGCGTGCGCCCGCGCTGTGTCAACGGGACAGTCGGGCCGAGGCCCGCCGATTCCCGGCACACTCGCCTTGTCGCCCCCGCTTTCGGTGCCGAAGGGGAGCAAAAGGGCGAAGATGCCGCACCACCGGCCTCTCCGCACGCGAGAGCCGGCACCCCCGTTCTATCGGTTCCGAGGCCACAACGCCAGAGTCCGCAGACAAAAATAGACCTTTGTTCGGCCAGAACACGCCGGATCGGACCATCACGCGGTGGACGCTGGCATGCCCGGGGCCTACAACTCTTCCCGCGTCCCGCTGCTCGGGACGCGATTCGGAGCGATGCGATGGCGATGCACTACCCGCGGCGAGTGAGCCGTATCAAGAAAAAGCGGTCGCAGGGCTTCCGCGCTCGCATGAGCACGAAGGGCGGGCGGAAGATCATCAACCGCCGTCGCCGGATCGGTCGCCACCTGAAGTTCGCCTGATCAAGTCCGCCTGGTCGCTGGCGCTCGGTTCTCCATCCTGATCCTGTTGTCGTCGGCCGGTGTCGCGTTTTCGCACGCGGTCCGGTCTGGTTCCGTCCGCCACGCCGCGGCTCGGTTGACCGCAGCTAGACCACGATTGACACGACGGGATCTGATCAGCGCGGCAGGCCCAGCCCGACCGGCTGAGGCCGGGGCCGGTGGCTGGGCTGGATGGCGATGCCAAGGCCCACGCGCTCGCCGTCGGGGCCGCTGGGAGGGATGCCGTCTTCGTCGACGATGCGCTGGATGGCCATGCAGCCCTCGAGCAGCTGCTCGGGGCGGGGCGGGCAGCCCGGCACGTAGACATCGACGGGAATGAACTGGTCGACGCCCTGCACGGTGGCGTAGGTGTCGAACACGCCGCCGGTGCTGGCGCAGGCGCCCATGGAGATGACCCAGCGGGGCTCGTTCATCTGCTGGTAGATGCGCTGGAGCACGGGCATCATTTTGATGCCGATCCGGCCGGCCACGATCATCAGGTCCGCCTGGCGGGGGCTGAAGGACATCTTCTCCATGCCGAAGCGGGCGATGTCGTAGCGGCTCGAAGCCGTGGCCATCAGCTCGATGCCGCAGCAGGCGGTGGCAAAGGGCATGGGCCACATCGAGCTGCGGCGGGCCCAGTTGATCACCCGCTTGAGCTGGGTGGTCAGCACCATGTCGGTCGGCAAGGCGGCTTCGATGCCCATGGGACGGATCTCCTTCAGCAATCCTATTCGGCCGATTCAGGGCCGTCGATTCGGGCCTAGCGCACGCCGCTCGTGCTCCGTTTCTCGCGTTCGTTCGTGGTGGTCAGCACATCACGCAGCGCGGGCTCGCGCTCCTGCCGCTCGCGGAGCTTCTCGCTGTCGCCCCCGATGCCTCGGGCGTCGACGACCCGCCTGTAGCAGCCCGGCATCGCCGCGAGGGCGAGCAGGGTCAGCACCGCGAGGCCGCGGGCGGCGGGGGCTTGGCTGGAGCGGGTACGGCGCATGCGAAGTCTACGGCGCATCGCGGCGGGAGTTCGGGCCGCCGAGGTCCGACGCGTCCAGGGCCGACAACGCCACCCCGGGGCCATCGGCGGGGGGTGAGGCTTTCCTGTCCAGTTCGCCGTTGGCGTCGAGCAGGTCGGCGAGCGAGAGGTCCTTCAGGGCGTCGAGCTGGGCCTTTCGGAGGCGTTCGAGGACCTGGTCGGCCCGGTCGCTGTCGCGGTTGGCGTGCGACTGGCTCAAGCGGTTCGCGGCCTCAAGCACCTCCGACAAGGCGATGGCACTCGGCGGGCGGGACAGGGCCCAGCGGTCCTCGTTGGAATCGATCCGGTGCACCGCACCGGTGCCCTCGAGCGTCCGGACCAGCGTGCACGCGGTCGACACCGGGATGCCCACGGCCTCGGCGAGCTCCGCCTCCCCCACCGGCTCGCCCTTGCCGAAACCCCGGCCGACGCGGACCAGCATGGGCAGCACCACCGCCAGATCGACCACGCGGTCTTCGGTATCTTCCTCCTCGAACATCTCGCGGATCAGCCCGATGTGCTGCAAACCCCAGCTCACCTTGAGCCCGAAGAGCGCGATGAGCCAGACGGCGTAGACCCAGATCATGAACAGCGGCAGGACGCCCACCGAGCCGTAGAACTTCGCGTACGCCACCGAGTACGCCACGTACTGCTGCAGCCCCCACTTGGCCAGCTCAAAGAGCACGGCCGCGACCAGCGCGCCCACCGCGGCGGTCTTGAACTGCACCCGCGTGTTCGGGATCGTCGTGTACGCCAAGATCAGAAACAACGCCGTGATCGCGACGCCGATGACCGACCCGAGCACGCCGGCACCGAGGTTCTGGAACTGGGCCGATGTGTAAAAAGTAAGGAAGATGAGGATCGCGCCGAGCGTCAGCGTGGTCCAGTACTGCGTGACCCGGCGGGGCCAGCTCCGACCGACTCGGGCCCTGTAGATCGAGTTGAACGCCCCCTCGATCTCGATCAGCATCGTCATGGCGGCGTAGAACAGCGTCAGCAGGCCCACGGCACCGATCGCGCCGAACGGGATCTCCAGCAGCCGGTCGACGAGGTCGTTGAGCAGGTTCTGCAGGCTCGTCTCGGTGCCTTCGGTCGGGACCACGCCCGCCTCGTCGCCACCATCTCGCGTCTCGGCCGCGGGCCCGCCCTCGGCGGCCTGGCCCTCTTCCGCCCGATTCTCACCCGCCGGGCTGTCGTCGGACGGGTTCTCGTCGGTCGGGCTCCCGTCGGTCGGGTTCTCGCCGGCCGGTTTCTCGCCGGTCGGGCTCTCGTCGGTCGGGTTCTCGCCCGTGTTGTCGCCGTTCTCCACCGGGTCGGAGATGACGATCTCGTCGATGCCGAAGCTGACCAGGGCTCGGTCGAGCGTGGCCTCGACGTCCTCCTTCTCGGCGAACGCGCCGACGATAGCGACGGAGATCACCAGGATCGGGATGAGCGCAAAGAGCGTGCGGAACGCGAGGGCGGCGGCCATCTGCGGCATCCGCGAGGACACCACCGCCGACGCGGCGATGCGGACGACTCGCACAACTTCCTGCGGCGTCGTGCGACGGGCCGACCGTTCGGTTTCGTCGCGTCGTTCGGTCACCGATCGCCTCGGTCGCGTCTGGGACGGCGCTCGGCACGCTCGCCCTCGGCCCCCGAGCGCACCACGGCGCTGCGCATGCGCTGGGCGTTGATCGTCGCCGGGCCGGCCGAGCGTGATTCGACGGGTGTGCCGCGGCGCTTTGCGGGCACGCTCGTCGCGGCGCCCGTCTTGCCGCGACGAACCGCGCGTCGCAACGCCTCCACCTCGCTCCGGGACAGCTCGCGCCAGGCGCCCCTCGGCACGCCCATGAGCCGGATCGGGCCCATGGCGATGCGTTCGAGCTTCTTCACCGGGTGCCCCACCGCCGCCAGCATCCGGCGGACCTGGCGGTTGCGCCCCTCGGTCAGCTTCAATTCGAGCACCGTCCGGTCGCGGTCGCGCTTGAAGATGCTCACCTCCACCCGCGCCGTGCGCGACGCCCCGGAGGTCTTGCCCGCCTTGCGCTCGGCGAGGTAGATGCCCTCGGCGATCGCGGCGGCGTCGTCGTCCGTCAGCTTGCCCTTGACCACGGCGTGGTAGGTCTTGGTGACGCCGAAGCGGGGGTGCGTCAGCTTGTTGGCCAGGTCGCCGTCGTTGGTCAGAAGCAGCAGACCGGTGGTGTCGAAGTCGAGGCGGCCGACGGGGAAGAGCCGGTCGGCCGCGGGGTGGTCGACCAGCTGCAGCACCGTACGCCGATCGAACTCCGGCTCGTCAGCGTTGGTCGTCACCGTCCGCGTCGGCTTGTTGAGCATGACGTAGATCTTGCGGCTCTTGCGCTTGATCGGCCGGCCGTCGACGGTGATCCGGTCGGTCTCGGGGTCGGCGAAGGCGGGCATGAAGTCGATGATCGAGCCGTTGACCTCGACCCGTCCCTCCTCGATCAGCTGCTCGCAGACCCGGCGGGCGGCGACGCCCGCGTCGGCGAGGATGCGCTGGAGGCGCGGCCCCCGCGCCTTGTCGCGGCAGAGCTCGCGTTGGTCGCGGTCGGGATCGATGGGTCGGCGGGCCACAGGGGGAGTGTAGGGGAGCGAACTTCCCCTTCCCGCGAACCGCCAAATGTGGGCTCCCGGGCGGCGTTCGGCCGACCCTTTCCGAGACGCCGCGCGAATCGAGGAACCCGGGCGGAGCCGGGGGAGCGCGACGGGTCGGGAGCACCGCGTGCCGGAGGCCGCACGACAGCACGAGCGAGTGGTTGAGCCCAAGCGTCGGCTCGATGCCGCGGCCGAGGACATCGTGCTCTCGCCGCGCGTGGTCGATCGGCTCGCCTTCGACGAATACGTGAAGCTTCTGAGGGCCGAGATCGAGGGCGCCGCCCGCGAGAGCGAGCTGCTCGCCCGCCGCGCCGAGGCGGGCGCCGTCGTCCTCGAGCAGCTCGAACGCTTCATGGGCGACAACGGCGACGCGATCGAGCACGCGGCCGAGATCCTCGCCGGCATCGACCAGAGGATGTCGGAATCGCGCCGGCTGCTCGACCAGGTGGACCGCCGCGCCGCCAACCTGAGCAAGGCGAGCGAGCACGCCGAGCAGGCGATCGAGGCACGGGCCGAGGCCTTCCAGCAGAGGCTCCGATCGATCGTCGACACGGCGATGGATCGCTTCGAGGAAACCGAGGACCAGCTGACCGCTCGGGCGGCTTCGGCGCGGCGAGAGCTGCTCGACCGGCTCGAGCAGATGCGGTCTCGCGGCGAAGAGACGCTGGCCCGTCTCGACACGCGCGCCGCCGAGCTCTCGGCGGAGGCCGAGGACGCCGTCACACGCGCACAGGCCCGGCTCGACACCCTCCGCGGGCCCGCGCGCGAGCTGCTGCAATCGCTCGAGACGCGCGCCGCCTCGCTCGATGTCCACGCCGCCGAGCAGGAGACCCGGCTGAAGGCCTCGGCGCGCGGGGCGCGCGCCGACATCGAAGAGGCGCACGGCTTCGTGCTCGCCGAGCGGGCGGCGCTCGCGACGATGATCGCCGACGCCCGCTCCTTCGCCGAGACGCTCGGGAACGACGGAGCGGCGATCGCCGCGGAGCTGCGCGCCCAACGCGACGCGCTGCTCGACGAGATGGGCGAGCGGGCCGCGTCCGTCGTGGAACGCGGCGTCGAGTGCCTGGAACGAGCGGCGGCGACCCACGCCGAAGCCATCGCGACGGCGACGAAACGAGCGGCCGACGCCGAGCGCTCGCTGCGAGCCGCCCTGAAGGCCGCGGCGTCGGCGGCCGAGTCGGGCGAGCTGCGCGACGCGGTCGCACGCTGCGCCAAGGCCAAGGCCGACGCGGCGACGACCGCGAAACAGGTCGCGTCGCTCGACGCCCAAGCGGCGACGGCGCGATCGGCGCTCGCCGAGGCCATCACCGAGGGTGCCCAGCGGATCGACGCGCTGGACCTCCGCGTCGAGGGCCTGCGGAACGCGAGCTCGGCCGAGGCCGATCGGCTCGCCACGCTGCTCGAGGCGGTGCAGAAGGACGGCGAGCCATCGCTCGTCGAGCGCGTCGCCACGCGGGTGCGGCAGCAGACGCGGGGCGAGCTGCACGACGAACTCGAGATGGCCACCGCCTCGCTCGCGGCCCTGAGCGAGCGCGTGCGCGCCCTCGAGGCGGCGTCGGTAACGCCGAAGGCCGAGGGTGCTGCCCCGAAGCCCGCCCCGGCGAAGCCTCGCGTAAAGAAGCCGGCCGCGAAGAAGCCGGCCGCGAAGAAAGCCGCGTCCGGAAAGCAGGCCTCGAACGAGGCCCCGGCGACGACCAAGACGCAGGAAATGAAGCCGGCCCGCGGGCGTCAGCCCGATGCCACGGCGGAAGCCAAGCCGTCGGCGATCGACGAACCCTCGCCGAAGCCCGCCGCCTAGGGCTTCGCCCTGCCGGGCACACCTGAGCAAAGAAAACGCCGCCCATCGGGGCGGCGTTGCTGGGGACGAATGGGCGGCGTGATCCTCGGTCAGTCGAGGTACAGCGACAGCAGGCCGGCGGCGTTCTGGTCGCCGATGAAGAAGCCCGTGTCGTCGATGCCGAACACGCCCTGGAGGTGATTCACGAGCTGACGGCTCCGGTCGGGCAGCTCGTAGCTGGTGGTGGCCGTCGGGTCCTGCGGGTTGACGAACGGGAAGGCGATCGACTCCTCGTTCATCACGTCGATGGCGCCGCCGGCGTCGAAGATGCTGTTGGCCTGCGTGATGCGGAGCCCGACGAGCTCGCCGACGCGGCGGGCGATGCCGTTGGACAGCGAGTCGATGAAGGCGTCGAGATCCTCGGGGCTCGGGCTGTAGCCGAGCGTCGTGTAAACGGGCGTGAAGACGACGGCCTCGTCCTCCGAGTCGGTGTTAAACGGGTCCGACCGCTCGCTCACGCCGTAGTCGGACGCGAAGATGAGGTCGATCGGGTTGATGTCGCTCGAGACGAAGACCGTCGAGAACTCCTCGAACTCGAAGTCGGCCGGATCGAGCGAGAAGGTGATGTCGAGGCCGGCCTGATCGCGGAAGATCGTCTGCAGGTTCTCGAGCACCCCGTTGAGGATGAACTCGTCGATGCTGCGGTTGTTGACGCGACCCGAGAAGCCCAGGGCCTCGGCGCTGAAGCCGCCGAAGCTGATCGGCGCGCCGTTGACCGAGAGCCAGTCGACGGTGCCGCCGCGGGTTTCGAGCAGCACGTTCTGGGATCCGCGCTGCACGGCGCCGGTGCCCTGCGTGACGACCTCGATCTCGTAGTCGCTGCGGAACACGCCCTGGAGGTAGACGGCGTAGGAGCCGTTGCCGCCGCCGATCGACGGCGGGACGACAAAGCTGATGAAGAAGTCGCCGTTGGCGTCGAAGCCGTAGCGGTTCGGGCCGTTCTCGGCGATGATCTCGTTGGGCGTGCCGGCCCGCGGGGTGAAGTCGGTCGGGCTGAAGACCAGGTCGGCGTTCTGCTGCGAGTTCGACCGCGTGGTCTCGAAGAGGGCGAACTGCACCGCCTGGCTCGGGTCCTGGCCGACCTCGGTGATGTCAATCGGCTCGTTGCCGACGAACGCCGCGGTGATGGAGCCGAGATCGGCGCCCGATTCGGAGAGCTTGACGGTGATGGTCATGAACGTGCCGGCCGCGATGGGCTGGAAGTTGTTGAGGTGGAAGACGTCGACATCGGAGAAGATCTCGCCGGGCCGGCCCGTCCCCGCCGCCGGGCCGATCGACGAGCTGACTGTGCTGACCAGCCTGTTGCCCGAGCGGGTCGAGACGATCGAGCCGTCCGAGGTCTGCCCCGTGACGCGGTCGTCGCCGTTGCCGAACACGCCGTCGGCGCCCGCGACGCGCTGGAAGGTAAAGTCGCCGATGATGACGCGTTCGCTCGGATCGGTCGACGAGAAGAGCGACAGCGCCGGGGCGTTGACGATGTTGGTGCCGTTGCCCGAATCGGAGCCGGCGTTGAAGCCCGAGTCGCCGTCGTCGAAGATCTCGAAGGTGAAGGCGTAGTTGCCCGTCTGGTTCGCCTGCGGGTCGAGGTTCGGCACGACGCCCGGCGTGAACGAGGACTGGAAGAAGTCCTCGACCGAGCCCGCTTCGACGACGATGTAGTAGGTGCCCGTCTGCTTGATCAGCACCGCGCCGTCCGTCACGAGGTTGCCCTCGGACGCGAACGCGTTGTTGCTGGGCAGCGTGATCGCCTGCGCGGTTTCCAGCGCGGTCTCGATGATGCCGGTGCTCGAGTACTGCAGGATCGGGTCGGACCCGTCCGTCGGCTGGAAGAACAGCGAGCGGCTGACCTGGTTGGCGGGACCCGTGACCTCGCCCAGCCGGACGATCTGGCCGGCCTGGAGCGTGACGGAGTACACGTCCTTGTCGCCGCCGAAGCCGAACAGGTCGAGATCGCGGTCCGGGTGATCGGCGATCGCGCCGCGGATCGTGAACTCGGTGTTGATCTCCGGCAGGCCGTCGGGCGTCAGGTTGGAGTCGAGCACGATGTTCAGATCGATCGCGTCGTAGAAGTCGATCACGAGCCGGTTGTTGTTGAGGCCGGTCAGCGCGACGCGCTCGAGACCCCGCGGCCCGGCCACATCGCCGGCGTCGCCCACGATGTCGCGGAAGTTGAAGTTCTCGCCCGGCCTGGCGAAGCCGTCGCCGTCGCCGTCGAGCCGCGCCTGCGCGTTCTGCGCACGCAGCACGTCGGAGAGGATCTCGAACTGGTAGATGCCGGGCGAGGGCAGGTCCTGACGCTCGCCCTGGACGACCAGGTCCGTGAACATCGGGTCGATCAGGGGGAGCAGGTCGCGGTCGGTGATAACGCGATCGAAGGTCACGGCGAAGGTGAACTCGTCGTCGTTGTAGGTGATCGAGTAGTCGCCGCTGCCCGGCACGCCGGGGGTCGGGGGCTCGAGGCTGAGCGGATCGTTCGGATCGAAGGGCTGCTGGGCCGAGGCCTCGTCGCGGATCTCCCGGATGCGGAGCGCCTGCCGGAACGAGGTCACATCGATGTTCTGGTTGAAGGTGATGAAGGCGGTGTAGACGCGTGAGTCCTGGACGACCCGGAAGTTCTCGACCTGGATCGGGATCGGCTCGCCGACGATGCGTGTGACGACGAAGTTGCCCCTCGAGGCCGCGTCCTCGCCGCCGATGGTCGCCTGGCCGATCGTGCCCGCCGAGATGAGGCCGTAGGACTCGGAGTTGACGTTCGAGCCGACGAAGCGGCCCCCGATCTCGACCGTGCCGATGGACGAGTTGCCGGCGGCGCCGTCGTCGTCGGAGGTCCCGAAGAACCGGTCGCCGCCGCGGAGGAAGCCGGCGACGATGTCGGACTCGCCGAAGTTCCCGCCGATCTCGACCGAGTTGATCTGGCCGGAGGTGGCTCGGTCGATGGTGCTTGAGTCCGATCCGCTGCTGCCGTCGGCGACGTCGCTGCCAAGGTCGCCGCCGGCGATAAAGGACGAGTCGAACACGTTGCCCGCGACCTCGATCGAGTCGATGACATTGGCGACGCTGAGGCGCGAGCGCTCGACCTCGCTGGCCGTGAAGCTGTTGAGGCTGCCGCCGGAGCGGAACAGGAAGCGGTCGGCGGTGCCGCCGATGTTGATCGCGTTGATCGAGCGGTCGACGTTGATCGTCGCCGTCGCGTTCTGCGCCACGTTGAAGGTGCCGGCGCCGATGTAGTCGAACCGGGGCACGCTGCCGTTGAGGGCGAACAGGCTCAGGTTCACGTTGGTGGTGCGGACGAAGCCGGCGCTGAAGGTGCCGCCGGTGACGCGGTCCATGGTGAGCGTGTCGATGTCCTCGCCCACGGCGATGATGCCGGTGCCCTGGTAGTCGTCGATCTCGAGGGTGCGGACGAAGTTGTCGATGACGATGTTGCTGTTGCCGCGGAGCTGCGCCCGCCCGTTCTCGCCGCGGACGCGCAGCGTGCCGATCGAGGCCTCGTCGTTGGACCGGATGCTGAAGTCGATCAGCGGCGGCAGCGCGGTGCTGCTGTCGTTGTCGCTGTCGAGCACGGTGACGATGACGCTGTGATTGATCCGCGTGTTGGCGAGGATCAGCGTGCCGTTGCCGTCCCAGATCACGCCCTGGCCGACGTCTTCGTTGAGGGCGGCGTTGGGCGGGGGGGCGTTCCACTCGACGCGGAAGGTCGCGCCGTTCCAGGTGAACTCGGCGGAGCCGTTGCGGGGCACCTCGGTGCCGAGGACGCTGAGATCGACCGGCCCGTTCTGGTACGCTTCGACGAGCGAGGCGAGCTGGTTGCCCTGGTTGGGGGCCGTGGCGCCCGGGTTCGACCCGCGGATGTTGACGCCGTTGAGGAAGATCGCGCCGCGGTCGGCGTTGAAGATCACATCGGTCCGCGTGCCGGCGATCTGGATGCGGTCGATGATGCTCAGGCCCAGCACGTTGCGCTCGGTGCCGTCGATGCGGGTGTAGTCGCCGTCGTCGCCTGCGGTGATGCCGGCGTTGAAGGTCACGTTCCGGGCGTCGCCGCCGATGGTGACCGAGCGGATGGTGCCCGACTTGAGCGTGTCGACGCCGTCGCCCGCGGCGCCGTTGGTGTCGTTGCCGGGCAGGGACACCGGCGGGACGGGGTTGCCCGCGATGTCGTCGTACTGCGGGTCGGCGATCAGGAAGATCGACTCGTCGCCGAAGCTGGTCACGCCCGCGAGGAACAGGGTGCTGCGGACGTTGCCTGAGACGTTGACCTCTTGGATGAGGTCGCCCGCGGCGATGACGTTGGCCTGGCGGGTGTTGATGTTGTCGTTCAGCGTGATGTTGCCGCCGCGAACGTCGATGAGGCCGAGGGAGGTGCGGGCGTAGATGAAGGCCTCGTAGATGTCGCCGGAGGTGACGATGATGGAGTTGATGGCCCGGCCGGAAGCGATGGTCGGCCCGTCGATGTTGAGGGTGGCGACGACATTCGGCGGGAGCTGGTTGCGGTTGGGGTCGTTGGTGTTGGCCCCGACGCCCGCGGACAGGTTGGGGTTGATGCCGATGTCGCCGAAGGCCGTGCCCTGGCCGTCGACGAGGATGCGGTTGATGGTGAGCTCGGCGTAGACGGTTCCGAGCAGGTGGCCTCGGATGATCGAGAGGGTGCCGAGCCCGCCGTCGTTGGCGATCACGCCGCCGCCCACGAGCAGCGACCCGTCGGTGATGGTGACGATGCCGATGCCGGAGGACTCGCTGGTGATGCGCCCGTCGAAGTCGCCCGTGATGGTGATCTCTTCGATCCGCCCGAACACGAGGATGTCGCCGTCGGCCGCCTTCTCCTGCGTGGGCAGGTTGACGACGCCGCCGATGATGATCTCGTCGGTCACGCCGCCGCCCACGCGGAGATCGCTGAACAGGCGTCCGTTCTCGACATCCAGCTCCATGAGGTTGCCGCGAACGAGGATGACGCCCGGGTTGCTGGCGTCGCCGATGTTCCGGCCGGCCTCGATCTCCGCCAGGTTGCCGCCGATGTCGGTCGTCGCGAGGATGTCGACCGCCGCGTCGATGAGCCGGACGTCGGCGTTCTCGTTCGTGGTCGCGATCGAGCCGTCGATGGAGCCCGTGGTCGAGCGGATGGTCCCGATCCGGCCCGAGCTCGAGATCTGCGCGTCGAGGTCGTTGGTGGCGACGAGCAGATCGATCCGCCCGTCGGGGCCGGTCACGGAGATCTCCGTGCGGTCGATCTCGTCCTGCACCCGCAGGTTCTCGAGCGGCCCCGAGACCGAGATGGAGCTGATGCGGATGCTGTCCCGCACGGTCATGTTGATGATGCGGCCGGCGACGATCTCGCTCGACAGCATGTCGCCGTTGATCGTGAAGGCGCGCAGCGTGTTGGCGACCTCGATCGCCGACCGGATCACGCTGCCGGTCGAGATGCTGCCCCGCACCTCGCCGATGACGCTGAGCTGCGTGTCGGCGAAGCTGCCGTTGTTGTTCGTCCGCAGGCTCTGCAGGTCCTGGCCGATGGCGATCGTGCTCTCGGCGAACTCGAGCAGCCCGCCGTCGAGGGTGGTGTTGCGGAACTCGTCGGCGCGGATCTCGTTGCTGACCTCGCCGGTGACCTCGATCAGGGTGGCGTCGTAGGCGCCGCCGGTGATACGGAGGGTGCCGAGCTGGAACGCGCCGATGCGCGAGCGGAAGATGTCGCCGTTCGTGACCGCGATCTCGCGGAAGGTCTCGTTGAAGAAGACCTCGTCGGCGTCGAGCAGCTCGCCGGTCCACCAGGTGTCGAGCTGCGACACGAGCAGATCGGAATCGACGATGCCGCCGCCGTTGGAGTTGACCACGATCTGGTCGATGCCGCTGGTCGGCGTGTCGCCGTCGTCGAGGAACGCGGCGGCGGCGGTGATGATGCCGTTGATGAATGAGCCGCGCAGCGTCGCCTCGACGCGGCCGATGTTGTTCTGCGCGAAGATGCCGCCCTCGGCGAAGGGCGTGCCGGTGCCGGTCTCGCTGCTGAGCAGCCCGTCTCCGACGTCGACGAACTCGATGTTGAACGGCGAAAAGATCGTGCCGATGATGCCGTCGAAGTCGCCGTTCGCGGTGACGCGGTCGGCGTTGGCCCGCAGGGAGATGATGCTGCCCCCCTGCAGGATGACGTCGCCGATCGCGCCGTCGGCCTCGGCGAGCGTGAGATCGCCCGTGCGGACGACCAGGCCGTTGAGCGCGTCGTCGAAGGGGAAGCCGATGTCGTCGAAGAACGCCTCGCCGTCTTCGACGGCACCGTTGTTGGTCGGCCTGTACACGTCGCCGTTGGCGTCGAGGTCGAGGATGGGGCCGTCGTCGCCGATCTGATCAACGCCCAGCTCGCCGAACACATCGCCGTTGACGCCCAGCTGCAGCCCGAGCCGCGGGCCGATGAGCCGGGGCCCGAACTCGACGACCTGGGTTCGGCCGAGGTCGCCGTCCAGGATGCGGATGGTGTCGAGCGTTTCGGTGTCGATCGCGACGATGTCGCCGCCGGGGGTCTGGTTCTCGATCCGGCCCAGCCCGTTGGGCGCGTCGATCCGCCACACGTCGATCTGGGCGCTGCCGGTGATCAGGATCCGGCTGCCGATGTCCGACTCGCCGACCACGATCCGGCCGATCGAGATCACATCGTCCTCGGACTGGCCGGGCAGCGCGTCGATGTTGAGCGTGACGCCGCCCGCGGCCGTCCCTGTGCCCGCGAGGTTGACCTCGATCCGCGCGATCGCGACACCCTGCGCGCCCTCGACGGGCACGATGATGACGCGGCCGACCTGGACCGGAACCGCGGTTTGCGTGCTGACGCTGATGCGCACCCGGCCGCCCCCGTCGTCGACGAACTCGACCGGCCGCCCGGTGATGATCGGGATCGAGTTGTCCTGGCCCTCGCGGAGGTCGATGCCGGGGGTGTCGACGAAGCGGATGTCGCTGCCGTCGCCGAGGTTGAGGATCACGCCCTCTTCGCCGTCGAAGAAGCCGGTGTCGTCGCCCTCGCCGGGGGTGCCGGTGTCGCCGAGCCGCTGGCCCACGAGCAGGCCGCCGACGATCGAGCCGGGCGTGGCGCTGGTGTCGATCACGAGCTCGTCGCCCGCGACGGCACCGCCGACGATGATCAGGCCGATGTCGCCCCGCTGGGCGCTGTCGAGGCCGGTGCGGATCACCACGGGCTCGCCGACGATCCGCTCAAGCACGTCGTCGGCGGGCGAGTTGTCACGGTCGCCGTTGATGTTGCCGTTGATGTCGATCGTGCCGATGCGGCCGCCGGTCTCGATGATCACGTTGCCGATGTCGCCGCCGCCGACGACCTGCGACCGCCCGGTGTAGAACTGCCCGAGGTCGCCGCCGATGGAGAGCACCACGGGTGTCGAGAGGTCGTCGATGTTGGCGTTGATGTCGCCGCCGGCGTTGAACGAGTACAGGTTGCCGAGCGTCGAGAGGGAGATGCCCGAGGTGGTGAACAGCGAGTCCAGATCGGACCGCGTGCTGATCACGTCGAGGGGGCTGACCTCCTCGCCGTCTTCGTCGACCACGCCGGTGGCGGTGCGCACCACGCCGAAATCGCCCGACAGCAGGGTGAGCGTGGCGATGTCGTCGACGCCCGTGCCCTCGAAGTCGAACGGGACGCGCGGGTCTTCGCCGTTGCCGGCGTTGCCGAGTCCCGTGCGGTAGGAGCCGAAGGTGGTCGGCGCGATGCCGGAGATCAGGAACGCGTAGGGGAAGACATCCTGGGGCGTCGGGTCGCCGTTGTTGCGGTCGAGCACCGAGATGTAGTACACGCCCGGGGCATCGGGCGTGAACCGGATCACGTTGCCGCCCGCGGTGTCGGCGCTGAACTGCGACGCCGCCAGGGTCCGCCCGTCGGCGTCGAGCACGCGCACGACCGACTGGGCCCGCAGGATCTGCTCGATCACGACCTCGTTCGTGCCGTCGACCGCGAAGGCGTAGACGTCGCCCTCATCGTCGGATCCGTTGAAGAAGTCCGCCCCCCCGAGCGAGCCGCGCACGACGACGGTGGACGCGGCGCCGCCGATGAACTCCGCGTTCAGGATGGTGTCGTTGCGGAAGTTGGACGAGCCGTAGAGCGAGGGCAGCGCCTGCGACGCGTCGATCTGCGCGAGGGTGGAGCTGACCAGCAGCGGGGGCAGGATGTTCCCGAGCCCGAGCGCGCGGAACTGGTTGAAGAAGGACGCGAACTCGGCGCCGGCGCCCGTGGGGTCGATCCCAAGCAGCACCTCGCGCTCGTCGTAGACCAGCACATCGCCGGCCGGCGCGACCGTGGGCGCGCTCAGATCGCCGTCGACCGTGATGTCCACGAAGCTCCGACCGGCCGCCGCGTACTCGCCGAGCGTTCGGCCCACCGCGATCTGCGAGCCCACCGTGAACAGGTTGACGATGAAGCCGTCCGGGATGTCATCGAAGATCGGGATCCACGCGCCGGCGTCCGTGGCGTTGTAGAAGCTGCCGAGGTCGCCCGCGACATTGATCGAGCCCATGAAGTAGCCGGTCGAGAGGTGCCCGACCGAGCCGCTGAAGTTGCTCAGCCCGAACAGCGCCGCGCTCAGTGACAGCTGGCCGATCGACACCGGGTCGCCGTCGGCGTTGGCGTTCACGAACACGCCCTGATCGGAACGCTGGAACTCAAGGTCGTCGAGCGCGTCGCCGAACGCGTTGTAGTCGTTGAGGGGGCGGACGAACGGCGACCCGATGATCACCGAGCCCGTGCCCGGCGGCAGGCCCAGCGCCGTCACCTCGTCGTCCGTCCGCTCGAGGACGAACCCGAAGCCGGCCTCGGCGAACTGGTCGAACAGGTTCAGCTCGCCCGGGTACACCACCGCGAAGTTGCCCTCGAGCGCCACGAAGTCCGCCGGCGGGTTGCCGGTGCCGAACTCCTCGATATCGAGGCCGATCAGGCTCAGGCTGGAGTCCGCGTCGGTGCCCGTGATGACGATCCGGCCGATGCCGTCGTTGAAGTCCGGGATGCCGTCGTCGTCGAAGTCGCCCTCCGCGACGTTCAGGCTGCCGCCTTCGCCGAGGCGGAACGTCTCGATCATCGGCCGGCCGTACAGATCGAAGAACGAGATCGTCGCGCCGACCGGCGCCGTGAAGATGGCCTCGACGCCCACCGCGCGGGTCTCGGCCAGCTCGATCGCGTCGCCGCCGAACACCTGGAAGGTGAGGTCGTCGATGAAGAAGTCGGCGTTCAGCGGCACGTCGCCGTCCGGGATGTTCGACACGAAACGGATCTCGTCGAACGCGAAGCCCGATCGCGTCTGGCGGTCGCGGACGTCAAGGCTGATGTCCGTCGGTGTGGTGACGTTGTTGCCGGCGAGCGCGAGCAGCTCGGCGTTGGTGTAGGTGTCAACGACGGTGCCCTGGAAGAGCAGCTGGATGTCGACCTGCCCGTTGAACAGGCCCGGCACCTGCCCGAACGCCCCGGTGCCCACCGTGAAGGTGACGCTCTGGTTGACAAGGAACCCCGCGCCGAAGTTGTCGGTGTCCTGGAGGATGCCGAACGACATGAACGCGTTGTTGCCGAAGAACGACTCGACGTCGAAGACCTGGAGCTCGGTGATCGGGTTGCCGTCGGCATCGAGCGGCGCGTTGATGCTGGTGATCGCGCCCTGCGACCTGAAGAGGATGTCCGAGCCGTCGAAGACCTCGTTGTTGAAGAACCGCCCGAAGTCCTCGTCGTTGAAGTCTTCGATGGTGGGCTGAACGCCCGTGGTGCCCCGCTCGATGTTGGTGCCGAGGTAGGGGATGAAGTAGCCGAACCGGGAGATGACCTGCCCGATGCCGTCGCCGTCGGGATCGGAGGCATCGTCGACGGTGAGCGTGAACAGCAGTTTCCTGGGCTCGAGCGGCTCGAGGTGCGCGCGCTCGATGGGCGTCGCCCGGCCCGCGGCGTTGGCCAGGCCCTCCGCGGCGCGCCGCACGATCGAGCGAGTGGAGCGGACATAGGGACGACGCGCGTCTGACGAACGACTCATGGTGCTTCCTGTCCCGCGTGTTCACGCGTGGCGACAACGACGTCCTTGACGTCACCGCCCGCTGCCTCGGTCCTGCCGGCTCGCATGGAACCGACGATTCGCCCGCCGCGCAGCCGCGCTGCGCAAACGGGACCTCCTCTGGACCGGCCCACCCGTGCGCCGTGCGAGCGTTTCCGTTTCCGCTCGCACGCCAACGGGTGCCGCGGAGGCTACCGGGTTCGAAGCCGACTCTCAAGCCCGCCCGAACGCCTGTTCGCCCCGCGCCGACCCCCGACGCACGCTGCGCCGGAAGCCGAACCTTGCCGCCGAGCCCTTCGCCGACCCGGCCGCCGCATTATCACCGATGTGCGCACACCGTGCCACCGCCGGATCCGACCCGCACCCGAGACAAACCGGATTCGCCCGCAATCAGCGGTTTCGCCAGCCGGATTCAGAGCAATCGACGCGATCGCGGGTAGCTGCCAAGCACCGTCAGATCCTTGGCGTGCTCCCCCGCCTCACGGATCGCCCCCGCCAGCACGCGGTCGTCCCGATGCCCCTCGGCGTCGATGAAGAACGTGTACTGCCAGTTTTCGCGACCGCTCGGCCTCTTGTCGATGTGGGTCAGATTGACCCCCGCCTTGTTGAACACCTGCAGCACCTCGACCAGCGCCCCGGGCTTGTCCTGCGTGTTGAACATGATCGATGTCTTGTCGTCGCCCGACCGCCGAGCCTTCTGGCGGCTCAGCACCAGAAACCGCGTCACATTGCCCGGGCGGTCCTCGATGTTCTCAAACAGCGTCGTCAGACCGTAAATCTTTCCAGCCAAAGGATTTCCGATCGCGGCCGCGACCGGAACCGTCCCGATCGCCTCGGCCGTCCGGGCCTCCTCCGCCGCCGTCGCCGCCGCTCGGCTGCTGCTCGCCGCCGCGATCAGTTCCGCCTCGGGGTACTGCGTGGCCAGCCAGGTTCGGCACTGGGCAAAGATCTCGGGCTTCGAGTGGATCCGTTTGACGTCCGAGGGCCCGCAATTCGCTAGAAGTGCGTGGTGGATCTCGATTTGCGCCTCGGCGTAGATGGTCACCTCGCCGGCGTGCTCGGTGAACGCGTCGAGCGCCTCGACGATCCCGCCGCCGATCGAGTTCTCGATGGGCACCAGCCCGTAGTCAACGTGCCGGCGCCGGATCTCCGTGAACACGCCATCGATCGTGTGCAGATCCTCGAAATCGACGCTCGTGCCGAAGTGCTTGACCGAGGCGAGGTGACTGAAGCTGCCCTTGGGCCCGAGGTAGCCGATCCGCAGCGGCCGTTCGATCGCGAAGCTGCCCGACATCAGCTCCTTGTAGACCCCCTCGACGCTGCGGTCGGGCAGCGGGCCCTTGTTGTGGCTCAGCACCTTCGCGAGGACCTCGGCCTCTCGGTGGGGCGCGTAGATCGGGATCCCCGAGCCCCGCTTGATCTTGCCGACCTGCACCACCGTCTTCGCCCGGTCGTTGAGCAGCCGAACGAGCTGCTGGTCGATCTCGTCGATCCTTGAACGCAGCCGATCGAGCCGGGCCCGCTGGCGGGGGTCGGACGATGCCTCTGTCCCGCTGTCGACCGGGGCGCTCTCGGCCGCGGCGGCGGCGGGCTTGGACCCCGATGCCTTTTTCGAGGCGGACGCGGACGCCTTGGAAGCCGTCTTCTTCGGGGCGGCCTTCTTTGGAGCGGCTTTCTTGGCGGGTCGTCGGCTCATGGAACCACTCTATCGGCCCGCCCGCGGCCCCGTTCCAACGCCCCCGACAGCGACGACGCCAAAAACCCAAGGAAACCCCGGCCGCGTGCCGTATCGTGTGATCCCGCACGCGATCGAACCCCAGCACAGCGACAGAGGCAGCCGACCCATGAACCCCGACCAGCTCGAACAGGTCAACGAACTGATCGCCGCCCTCCGCCAGCACCCGTACTGGGCGCACACGGGGCTGTTCATCGCGCTCGTCACGGGCGTGATGCTGTGGGCCACGGGCCGGCGCGTGCTCAAGCCGGCCTTCGCCGTGATCGGTGCGCTGCTCGGCGGTTTCCTGGGCGACGCCGCCGTGCCCGCCCTGGGTTTCGAGGAGGTTTTCGGCGTGCCCGGCGGCATCGCCGGCGCACTCGGCGGTGGCATGCTCGGTGCCCTGGGCGCGCTGCTCATCTTCCGGCTCGCCATCGGCGTGCTGGCCTCGGGCGTGCTCGCCGGGCTGGGCATCCTCTCCGCGGCGGTCATCATCCAGATGAGCCCCCCCCCGCCGGCCGCGGACAGCCTCGATACGGAGGCTTCCCCGTTTGTCGAGGTCCGCCCCACCACGCCCGACGATGAGGACGACGACCGCCGGCTGCCCGCCGGGCTGTCCGACATGACGCTCGAGGACGCGCAGAACGCCGCTGCCGATCCGGGCACGTTCGCCAAGGACCTCTTCCTCGGACTCAAGGCCGAGACCTGGGACCCGCTCACCGCGCAGCAGCGCGCCCTGCTGGCCGGCGGCGGGTTCGTCGGCCTGCTGCTGGGCCTGGGCTTCAGCGTCTTCTTCCCGAAGAAGTCGACCGCGCTCGTCACCGCCTTCGCAGGCGCGGGCATCTGGCTGCCGTCGGTCTACCTCATCTTTCAGGCGCTCGAGGTCCCGGGGCGGGGCGTGCTTGAGCGTTCCGCGGTGCAGTGGACCGCGATCTGGCTGGTCGTGTCGCTCACCGGGCTGCTCATCCAGACCCTTGGGCTCAAGGAACGCGGCGACGGCCGCGACCGCGAGGGCGACGACTGGGACGATCGGCAGCGCAATCGGCGGAAGGCGACCGGCGAGCGCCGCCGTCGGCGCAGCCGCGACCGTGACGACGAGGATGACGACGACGACTGGGACTGAGCTCAGTCGCTCGACGCGGTCTGCTCGACCACGGGGGCGGCGTCGCCCGGATCGATGGCCGACCCGCCGGTCGCGGCTTCGAACGCCGCGTCCATAAGCGGGCTGGCGAGCACGGTCAGCACCAGCACGCCGCCCGCCGCGATCACGCCCGCGACGCGCCGGCCGTGGTTGGGCGACTCCACGAAGGCCTCCGCCTCGTCGCCCGGGTGCTCGAACAGCGGCAGCGCGACCAGCCGAAGGTAGTAGAACGCCGCGATCGCCGAGTTGACGCCCAGCACGATCACCAGCGGGATCTCGCCCGCGTCGATGCCGGCGGTGAACAGCGGCAGCTTGCCGAAGAACCCGAGCGTGAGCGGGAAGCCGAGCAGGCTGAGGGCGCACACCACCATCGACCAGCCCAGCACCGGGTTGTGCCGGCACAGGCCGCGGAAGGCCTCGAGATCGTCGGCCTCGTCGTGGACCAGTTCGCCCGTGTCGGTGCGGGCGGCCTGCCTGGTCTCGAGCGCGCTCACCACGGCGAACGCGCCGGTGTTCATGATGCCGTACGCCAGAAGGTAGAACAGCACCGCCGCGATACCACTCGAAGTGAACGAATCGCCGGGCCCGGCGATCACCCCGACCAGCATGTAGCCCGAGTGCGCGACCGACGAGTACGCCAGCATGCGCTTGACCGAAGTCTGCAGGAGCGCGAGCACATTGCCGACGAGCATGGTCAGGGCCGCCATCACCCAGAGCGTCACGCGGACGATCTCGGGCAGCTGCGACCCGCTCTCGCCGTAGCTCCAGCCGACCGCCGCGCAGAGCAGGATGATCGAGACGAAGCCGGCGGTTTTGGGCACGAACGCGAGCATCGCCGACACGGGCGAGGCCGCGCCCTGGTACACATCGGCTGTGTAAAAGTGCATCGGGACCGCGGCGATCTTGAAGCCGATGCCGAGCAGCGCGACGACCAGGCCGGTCAGCGTGATCGGGTTGATCCCGCCCGCGGCGGCCTGGGCGGCGACCGCCTCCTGGATGCCGGCGAAGTGAACCGACCCGGTGCCGCCGTAGATCAGGGCGAACCCGTAGAGAAACACCGCGGCGCCCAGCGCACCGAGGAAGAAGTACTTCACGCCCGCCTCTTTGGCCTTCTGCCGGGGCGAGCTCATGACGACCATGACATAGGTGGGCAGGCTCGTCAGCTCGAGCGCGAGAAAGAGCCAGATCAGGCTGTCGGCGGACACGCAGAGCATCAGCCCGGTCATCGAGAACAGGAAGAACGCGAAGAACTCGCCCCGCGTGGCCCGCAGCGGGTCGAACCTGGCCCGGCCGGCCTCGATGGCTTCTTCTTCGAAGCGGTCGACGACGCCGGCGAGCAGCATGGTGAGCAGCACGCCCACGAAGGCGATGACGGCCTTGGCGTAGGGCAGCAGCCCGGGCATCAGGCCCTTGGCCTGGTCGGCGGTGCCGATCGCGAGGATGCCGGCGGCGGCGAGCGCGACGCCCGAGATCAGGCCGCACATCTTGCGGACGGCCGCGCTCGGCGACAGCCCCACCACCATCACGATGCAGGTCGCGATGAAGAGCGTGATCTCGGGCCAGAGCGAGGCGAGCTTCTCCGCCATCAGTGCGAGCCCTCCCCGTGGCTGTCGGCGTCGTGCGAGACCGTGGCCATTCCCGTCTCGGGCGGCGGCACGAGGCCGTCGTAGTACGCGATCGTCTGGTTCACCGGCGCCTCGATCGCGCTCAGCAGCGGCTTGGGGTACAGGCCGAACAGCAGGCAGCCCGCGGCGAGCGGGATCAGCAGCCCGATCTCGCGGGCGTTCAGGTCCGTCGGCAGCTCGTCGTGCGCGTGATGGCCCTCGGGCTCGCGGTAGGTGCCCCAGACCATCTTGCCGGTCATGATGAGCAGGTACATCGCGGCGACGATCATGCCCGTGCCGGCGAAGAACGCGAACCACGGGCCGAGCGTCCCGGGCGTGCCGCCGGGGTGAGCGCCGCCCTCGCCCGTCCAGCCGTAGCTCATGAAGGTGCCCATCAGGCACATGATCTCGCTGACGAAGCCGTTAAGGCCCGGCAGGCCGACCGAGGCCATCACGAAGAAGACCATGAACGCCGACCAGATGGGCATCTTGCTGCCGAGCCCGCCGACCTCGCGCATCGACCGCGTGTGGTAGCGCTCGTACATCATGCCGATCATGAGGAAGAGCGCCCCGGTCGAGAAGCCGTGGCTGATCATGTACATGACGCTGCCGGCCACGCCGACCGAGTTGATCGCGACAAGCCCGAGCACGCAGAAGCCGAGGTGGCTGACCGACGAGTACGCGACCAGCTTCTTGACATCGGTCTGCACCCAGCAGATCAGGCCGGCGTAGACGATGCCGACGACCGAGAGCACGCCGATGAAGGGCGCGTACTCGACCACGGCCTCGGGCGCGTAGGGCAGGGCGAACTTGTAGATGCCGTAGGTGCCCAGCTTGAGCAGCACGCCCGCGAGGATGACCGAGCCGGCCGTGGGCGCCTCGGTGTGCGCGAGCGGCAGCCAGGTGTGCACCGGGAAGAGCGGGACCTTGACGGCAAAGCCGGCGAGCAGCGCGAGCAGGATCCAGCCCTGCTGCGTGGGCGACATCAGCCGGGCCGACTCGCCGAGCGCCAAGAGATCGAAGCTCCAGGTGTTGCCGGGCAGCGAGGCGTGGTACCAGACGACGTACACGAAGCCGGCCAGGGCGATCACCGAGCCGGTGAAGGTGTACAGAAAGAACTTCGTCGCCGCCTTCTTGCGGTTGGCCGACCCGTAGAGGCTGATCAGGATGTACATCGGGATCAGCGTGAACTCGAAGCAGATGTAGAAGAGCACGAGGTCGCGGGCCGCGAACACGCCGATCATCGCCGACTGCAGCACCAGCAGCCACGCGTAGTAGGTCCTGACGTCTTCCTTCACGCCCGTGAACGACCCGATCACGCAGATCGGCCCGAGCAGCACCGTCAGCGCGATCAAGAGCAGCGACACCGAGTCAACCGCCAGCGCGAGCTCGAGGCCCAGCGCCGGGACCCAGGGCACCGTGACCCGCATCTGGTCGACCGCCGACAGCTCGAAGTTGAACTGGATCAGCGCCACCGCGCCGATCACCACCGAGACGAGCGTCGCCCCCGTCGCGATGTACCTCGCCTGGCCCTTGGGGTTGAAGACGATCAGCCCCGCGCAGATCAGGGGCAGCAGGATGAGCAGCACAATCAGCATCAGCCCGCCACCACCATGACGATGAGAAGGATCACGGCCACGCCGCCCGCCATCGACAACGCGTAGCCGTGCAGCACCCCCGACTGTCCGGGCTGGGCGAGGCGGCCCAGGAACCGAGGCGTCGCGCCGAACAGGTTCACGAGCCCGTCAACCAGCAGCCTGTCGATCGCGTGGAAGACATGGCTCAGCACCCACAAGGGGGCGCGGAACAGGGCGTGGTAGAACTCGTCGACATACCACTTGTTCTCGGCCCACCTGGGGATCGGGCCGAAGGCGCGGGCGACGGCGTCCATCCGGCACGCGCCGGCCTCGGTGCGGTCGCCGATGAACGCGCTGACCGCCCCGCGCGGGCCGTGCGCCCAGGCCGCGAATCCGATGCCGATCGCGCCCACGATCGCGGACACATAGTACATCACCTTGTGCGGATCGAAGCCCAGGAAGCTGCCGTGCGCGGCATGATCGGCAAGATCGGCATGGCCGTCCGTGTGCGCATCCGCGTCGACGAGGAACATCGCCGCCCGCGCCGGGTGCTCGGCGTCGCCCTCGAAATAGACCTGGGCCGCGGTCGAGTCCTTGAGCATCGAACCGACCCAGCCCTTGTCCTTGGGCGAGACAAAGTAGAGCCCCGCCGCGAGCACGGCGAGCACGCTGAGCGTCACCAGCACGCCGTTGATCGCCAGACGCGGCGCGTGCGGGTGGAACTCGTGATCGCCGTGGTGGTCGCTGTGGTGGTGCCCGTCGTGGCCGTGCGCATCGTTCTGATCGTGCCCGTGCCCGTGCCCGTGATCATGGTCATGGTCGTGGTCGTGCGAGCCGTGGTCCTCGTCGCCCGGCTCGTAGCGGACGGGGCCGACGAACACGCGGAAGAACACGCGGAACGTGTAGTACGCTGTCATGCCCGCCGTGATCAGCAGGATCCAGCCGATCAGGGCGTAGCCCGGGCCCGGCGTGACGAACGCCTCGGCGAGGATCATGTCCTTGCTGAAGTAGCCCGCGGTGAACGGCACGCCCGCGAGGTTCACGCAGCCGATCAGCATGCCCACCGACACGATCCGCCAGCCCGGGATGTGCCACAGGCCGCTGAGCTTCCGCAGATCGAGCTGGCCCGCGAAGCCGTGCATCACCGCGCCGCAGCACAGGAACAGCAGCGCCTTGAAGAACGCGTGCGTCAGCACGTGGAACACGCCGCCGGTCGAGCTCAGCAGCGCCAGCCCCGCGAACATGTAGCCCAGCTGCGACACCGTCGAGTACGCCATGATCCGCTTGATGTCGAACTGCGCCATGCCGATCGTCGCGGCCAGCAGCGCCGTGATCGTGCCGATCCAGGCCACCACAGGCAGCGCCCACTCGCTGACGAGGAACACCGGGTAGAACCGGGCGATCAGGTAGAGGCCCGCGGTCACCATCGTCGCCGCGTGGATGAGCGCCGACACGGGCGTCGGGCCCTCCATCGCGTCGGGCAGCCAGACGTACAGCGGGAACTGCGCGCTCTTGCCGAACGCCCCGATCATCAGGAACACCGGGATCAGCTGCGCCATCAGCGGCACATCAGCCGCCTGGCCCGCCTTCACCGCGTCGATGTAGCCGGCGAGCTGCTCGCTCGAGAACAGCTCGGCGTACTCGACCGTGCCGAAGTGCACGAAGGTCAGGAACACGCCGATCGCCAGGCCCAGGTCGCCGATGCGGTTGACGATGAACGCCTTCTTGGCCGCCGCGACCGCTTCGGGCTTCTTGTAGAAGTAGCCGATCAGCAGGTACGAGCAGAGGCCCACGCCCTCCCAGCCCAGGTAGAGCATCAGCAGGTTGTCGCCCAGAACCAGGCACGCCATGCTGAACACGAACAGGGCGAACGCGAAGAAAAACCGGTTGTACCCCTGCCCGAGATCGTGCTCCATGTACTCGCTGGCGTAGGTCGCGATCAGCGTCGCCAGGCCCGTCACGAAGAGCATCCACAGCAGCGACAGGTTGTCGACGTAGAACCCGAAGTCGGCGACGAGCGACTGCCCCGGACCGTCGCCCCAGCTGAGGTCGAACCACGACCAGCCCGCGACGATCGAGGTCTGGCCCGACAGCGTCAGGTAGGCCAACGCTGTGAGCACGAACGAGGCGGCGAGCAGCACGATGGTCAGCTGCGCCGGCAGCTTGGTCCGCACGCCCGCGATCGCGCAGCCCGTGCACAGCACGGCGGCGAGCAGGGGCAGCAGCGGGATGAGCAGCACCCACGCCGGGGCCGCGCCCGGCGCCGACTCGAGCAACGGACCGCTCCCCTTGACCGCGTCGGCGGCGAGGGTCAGCATCGGCAGGCTGTTCAGCGTTTCACTCAGCACCCGAGCCCGCTCCCTTTAGCCCTTGAGGACCGACCAAGCCGTCCCGTCCAGCGATTCCTTGCGCCTGAACAGCAGCACGACCAACGCCAGCGCCAACGCTGCCTCGGCGGCCGCCACCGTCAGCACGAAGATCACGAACACCTGCCCCGTGAAGTCCAGGTAGAACCGGCCAAAGGCGACCAACGCGATCCCCGCCGCCTGGAACATCAGCTCGGTGCACAGGAACATGATGATCAGGTTCCGACGCGTCACGAAACCGATCAGACCCAGGCAGAACATCACCGCCGACACCAGAAGGTAGTGGTACAGCGTGATCGCGTGCATCGGCAGCGGGAAGTCGGCCTGCGCGAGCGTGGCGGCGGCAAGATCACCGGCAAAGAGGTCCATCACTCGGTCTCCTCTTCCGAGCCGCCCGCCCAGCTGGTGTCGTTCGTTCGGCCCGACCGCGCCATCGCCATGTCGCGCTTGGCGTCCTCGTCGAGCTGGATCTGCTTCCGCGCGAGCACCGTCGCCCCCAGCATCGCCATCAGCAGAATCACGCCCGCGATCTCGATCGCGCCCGGATGGGCCTTGATCAGCTCCCAGCCGACGCCCTCGGGGTTGGTGATCGCCAGATCCGCCGGCCACGCCACGATCCGCCGGGCGCCGTCGCCCGCGTCGGTCGCGACCTCGACGACCACCGTACGAGCCACATCGTCAACGAGGAACGGCCCGTCGGGCCCGGTCGCGGTGATCTCGCGGGCGATCCGCTCGCCGGGCCGGATGCCCACGCCCTCGTCGAGCGCGTACTCCTCGCGGAGCGCCCGCTCGATGCGCGTGGGCAGCTGGGCCAGCAGCCGATCGCCCGAGTAGGCCGTCTCGTCCATCGTCAGCACCGGCACGCCACGCCCGAGCATCGTCGAGAGCGCCGCCAGCAGCACGAACCCCGCCGCCGTGGCCGCGATCGGCTCCCGGGCCAGCCGGTCGTACTCGGGCTGATCCTCGACCAGCTCCTCGCTCTGCGCCTGCGTCGCCAGCATGATGACGAACAGGTAGGTGATCAGGATCGCGCCCGCGTAGATGATGATCAGCGCGAACGCCATGAACTCCGCTGACAGGATCAGGAACAGCCCGCTGGTTGCCAGGATCGTCAGGATGAAGTACAGCGCCGAGTACACGGGCTTGGGGTGCGTGATCACGCGCATCGCCGCGGCCAGGCCCAGCAGCGCGAACACATAGAAATACGGGTTGGGGATCACCCCGAGCGGCGCCTCGGCGATCGCGGGGCCCGCGAACGCCGTCGGATCGGGATCCTGCGAGGCCACGAACAGCGCCGCCAGCACCACGCCGCCCGCGACCGAGCCCAGGATGTACCCGGGCAGCGCCAGGCTGAACCGCTTCCGCGGCAGCGCCAGCAGCACGCCGACACCGCCGAGGGCGATCATCGCGTACAAGATGAACGGGCTGATCACCGAGTCCAACTGCAACCCCGCCCCGCGGCTCATGGGCCCGCTGCGCATGACGCGCAGTCGGCCGAGTGAAGGCTGATCGGAGGAGCGTCGGCCGTCAATCGAGCCGCCGCCGGTCAGCGCGGGGCAGGATAGCTGCGGCCCGGCTCGCCTTCAACCGACCGCCAAGCCCTCGTGCCGTACCATCGCGCGTGATCCGTTCGACCGACCAACCGCGAGCCACCGGCTGGAAGCTGCACGCCGCCAACGCGCTGGTGTGGCTGCGACTCGGTCTCGCCGCCGTCTTCTTCGCGATGCTCAGCCGGTGGACGCACGACCCGGGCGACGCCGCCGACCCGGTGCTGCTCGCCGCCGCCGGGCTGTTCGTCGTCGCCGCCCTCACCGACGCCCTCGACGGCGCGCTCGCGCGCAAGTGGAACGCCATCACGCGCTTCGGCCGCGTCATGGACCCCTTCGCCGACAAGATTCTAGTGCTCGGGGCGGTCGTCCTGCTCGCCGGGCCCGGCTTTCACGACGGCGGGACACCCCTCGCGGGCTTCACGGGCTGGATGGTCGTCGTCATCCTCGCGCGCGAGCTGCTCGTCACCAGCCTGCGAGGACTCGCCGAGAGCTCGGGCATCGACGCCTCGGCCAACTGGTCGGGCAAAGCAAAGATGATCCTGCAGTCTCTCGCCGTCCCCGCCATCCTGATCGCCCTCGCCCTGCTCGAGACCGAGCGGGCCCGGCAGATCAACGCCGCGCTCGCGTGGGCCACGACCGTCGTGACCGCGCTGAGCGCCGGCCCCTACATCGCACGCGCGGCGGCCAAGGGCCCCGCGAACGCGCAAGGAAAGAACCCCTGATGCACACCCCGAAACTCCCGCTGCTCACGGTCTTCGGGCTCGGCCGGCTCCGACCCGCGCCGGGAACCTGGGGCTCCATGCCCCCCGTCGTGCTCGCCGGGCTGCTGCTCGCGGCGGGCGTGACCCCCGGCTCGGGCGTGTTCGAGGCCGTCCTGATTCTCGTCATGCTCTTCTTCTCCGGAGCCTGCGTCGCGCAGGGCGACCTCGCCGAGGCGGTCTTCGGCAAAAAGGACCACGGCAGCATCGTCGCCGACGAAACCGCCGGGCAGTGCGTCACGCTCGTCTTCCTGTCGCTGCTGCCAGCCGGCGCGCTCGCAACGCCCCTCGCCACCGCCTTCACGCTTGTGCTCTCGTTCCTCGCCTTCCGCGCGATGGACATCGTCAAGCCATGGCCCGCGGCCCAGACCCAGAAGCTCGCCGCCGGCTGGGGCGTGCTCGTCGACGACCTCTTCGCCGGGTTCTACGGCTTCCTGATCGTGCTCGGCGCGGCGCTGCTCGTGCTCTGACCGGTCAGTCCGCCGACTCGACGACGCCCGACTCTTCGAGCATCGCGTCCGGATCCGCGTCCCCCGCCTCCCACACGTTGTCTTCCCGATCGATGTCCGGCAGCATCCGCTCCGGGTCGATCTCGACCCGCGCGATCGATCGGCCCTCGGCGAGCCACGACACCGCGAAGGTCGGCCCGTTCGTCCACGCCTGCACCGGGATCCGCTTGCGCTCGGTCGAGCCGTCGGTGTAGGTGATCAGCAGCTCGACGGGCATGACCATGCGCTCGAAGTTCGCGACCGTGACGCTCAGCCGGCCGCGACGCGGCTCGGGATCGATGTCGTACACGCCCTGGTCGAGCGCCGCGGCCTCGTAGAACCAGCCCCGCCAGAACCAGCCCAGGTCGGCGCCCGCCGCGTCTTCCATCGTGCGGAAGAAGTCCTCGGGCTGCGGGCTCTTGAACGACCACCGGCGAATGTACTCGCGGAAGGCCGCGTCGAACCGCTCGGCGCCGAGCACGTACTCGCGCAGCATGCGCACCGCGTAGCCCGGCTTCGCGTAGGCGAGATAGCCGAGATCGCCCGAGCGCACCCGGTCCGGGTAGGTCATGATCGGCTGGGGCATGGTGACCTGCTCTTCCTTCACGATGAACTCGGCGTCGCCGATCCGCCGCGCCTCGCCCCAGTACTCGGTGAAGCTGTAGTGGTTGATGAAGGTGTCGAGCCCCTCGTCCATCCATGCGTAGCGCCGCTCGTCAGAATTGACGATCATGGGGAACCACATGTGGCCGAACTCGTGATCGGTCACGCCGAACAGGCTGCGCGGGTCGCGGTTGATCGAGCAGAACACGATCTGCGGGTACTCCATGCCCCCGACCACGCCGCCCACATTGGTCGCCGTCGGATAGGGGTACTCGCTCAGCCACTCGCTGTAGAAGTTGATCGAGTGTTGGCCGTAGGCGACGGCCCTGTTCCACCCCGGATCATCCTCGGTGCCGTTGCCCTCTTCGGGATAGAACGCCTGGCACAGCACCGGACGGCCCTCGGCGGCGATCGCCGCGTCCCACCGGAACGCCCGGCTCGACGCCCACGCCACCGTGCGCACATTCTTCGCCTCGAACCGCCAGGTCTTCGTGTCCGTCGCCGGCTCGGCAGGGATCTCGTCGAAGCCCCGCACGACCACCGTCTCCGTCGTCGTGTACGCCCGCGCCAGCCGCTCCCGCTGCGCCGCCGACAGCACCTCGTCCGAGTTCACCAGTTCGCCCGAGCACGCCACGAGGTGATCCGCGGGCACGGTGATCTCGACCGTGTAGTCGCCGAAATCGGTGTAGAACTCCCCGTCGCCCTCGTGCGGCAGGATGTTCCACCCGTGGATGTCGTCGTACTTGGCGATGTTCGGGAACCAATGCGCAAGCTGAAAGACATCGCCCGCCGCGGCCTCGTACACCCCGAGCCGGCCGCGCGGCGGGATCGTCATCGCGAACTCGAGCTCCAGCGTCAGCGATTCGCCCGGTGCGAGCGGCGTGGGCAACGCGATCCGGCCCAGCGTGTCGTACACCACGACCTCGACCAGCTGACCGTTCACCGCCGCGTCGCCCAGCCGGAAACCGCCCTCAAACTCCGGCGGCACGCGCCACCACATGCCCGGCGCCAGCGCCCGGTTCCCGATCGAGTCGGGCGTGAACGCGTTCTGCTCGAGGTTCAGCCACAGGAACGACAGCTCGTGCGGCGAGCGGTTCTCGTACTCGCACACCAGGCCGCCCGACACCACGCGCGCCTCGATGTCCAGCGTGACGCTGATGTCGTAGCTCGCGCGGTTCTGCCAGTACGCCGGCCCCGGAGCGCCCGACGCCAGACGCACCGGGTCGCGGTGGGGCCAGTCGATCGGCTCGAAGATGTCCGCCGGCTGCGCCCACACAGCGCCCGCCAGCAGCGTCGAGATCAGGAGCAGCACCGTGCGCATCGTCGTTCCTTTCACGCTGAAATGCGTCGAAAGACGAGGGTAGCCGACGCCCCCCTACACCGCGGCCCGCCCAAGCAGCCGGTACCCGATCGCCTCGGCAATGTGCGGGGCGGCGATCTCCGGGTCGCGGTCGAGGTCGGCGATCGTTCGCGCGATCCGGCGGATCTTGTCGTACGCCCGGGCGGAAAGCCCCAGCTCGGTCAGGGCCCGCCTCAGCAGCGTCGAGGCTTCGCCGCTCATCGGCGCGAGCTCGTCGAGCGCCTTGCCGCTCAGCCGCGCGTTGGTGACCGGCTGCCGACCCTGCTGATACCGCCGGGCCCCTGCGACCGCGTCGCGCATCTGGGCCGAGCCCGTGCCAGTGGGCGTTGCGGCCAGTTCATCAAACGGCACGCGTGGCGCCTCCACATGCAGGTCGATCCGGTCGAGCAAGGGGCCCGACAGCCGCGACAGGTACCGGTCCATCTCGCGCTGGCCCACCTCGCCCGCCGCCACATCGCCGCGGGGCGTCGGATTCATCGCCGCCACCAGCATGAAGTCCGCCGGGAACCGCAGCGACCCGTGCGCCCGGCTGATCGTCACGACATGGTCCTCGAGCGGCTGGCGCAGCGTCTCGAGCACGGCCCTGGAAAACTCGGGCAGCTCGTCGAGGAACAGCACCCCCCGGTGCGCCAGCGAGATCTCGCCGGGCCTCGGGATCGCCCCGCCCCCCACGATCGCCGGCGCCGACGCCGTGTGGTGCGGCGTTCTGACCGGCCGAACCCGCACCAGCCCCTCGTCGTGCGGCAGCGCGCCGGCCGCGGAGTACACCCGCGTCACCTCGATCGCCTCGGCGGGCGACATGGCGGGCAGGATCCCGGGCAGCGCCCGCGCGACCATCGTTTTGCCCGTGCCCGCCGGGCCCAGCATCAGCAGGTTGTGCCCCCCCGCCGCCGCGATGACCGCCGCCCGCTTCACCGACTCCTGACCCTTGATCTCCGCAAAATCGATCGACGCCGACGCTCGCGACAGCACGCCCTCGACATCCAACGGCGGCACAGGATCCGGCTCCATCGCCCCGGTCAGCAGGCACGCCACCTCCGTCAGCGTCCGCGCGCCGAGGATCGTCAGCGGATCGCCCTCGCCCACGCCCGCGATGACCGCTGCCTCACGGGCGTTGTCGGCCGGCAGCACCAGACCCTCGAAGCCCTTCTCGCGGGCAAGCGAGGCCAGGGCGATCGCCCCGCGGATCGGCCGAAGCCGGCCATCGAGCGCCAACTCGCCCGCAAATAAGTACTTTCGATGATCGAGCCCCGTTGACGCCGGCGGCACCAGCCCCTGGCACAAGAGCAGCCCCACCGCGATCGGCAGGTCGTAGACCGGGCCTTCCTTCCGCATCACCGCGGGCGCGAGGTTGATCAGCGTCTTGCCGTTCGGGAACCCGTACCCGCAGTTCCCGAGGGCCGACCGCACGCGGTCGATCGACTCCCGCACGGCGGCGTCGGGCAGGCCCACGATCGCCGCCGAGTCGAGCCCGACGTCGTCCACGTCGATCTCAACCTCGCAGGGCAGGGCGTCGATCCCCTGAAGCAGCGCTGACTGGACCCGAGCAAGCATCCGCACAGCATACAAACACACCAACCAAAAGGCGAGCCCGCCCGCGTCAATCGTTCGGGGCGAGGGCGGCGGCTATGGCGCGGTAGACGCCCGTGAGCGTCCGCTCGAACGCCGCCCGGCTGTGCTTCTGCTCGACCAGCCTCGCTCCCGCTCGCCCGAGGCTCCGCCGACGCGGCTCGTCGTCGACCAGCCGCGCCAGCCCGTCGGCAAGGCCTCGCGGGTTCGGCTCGACCAGCTCGGCGTGCGTGCCGTCGAGCACCTGGGTGTGCGAGAGAATGCTCGTGGCGAGCACCGGCTTGCCCGACGCCAGATAGCCGTAGAGCTTCATCGGTGTGTTCGTGCCGACCTTGCGGGGCGACAGCAGGATGTCGGCCGAGTGCAGCACCTCGCCAAGCCGGCTCACCGGGATCGACCCGCAGAATTCGACCACGCCGGCGTCGACGAGATCGGCGTAGCCGCGGCGCATCGCGTCCATCGCGTCCGCGGGTCCGCCGTAGATGTGCAGCCGCACGCGGCTCGCCGCGTCGCCCAGCAGCCTCGCCGCGTCGAGCATGTCGCCCACGCCCTGGTACGGCTCGAGGTTGCCCACATACGCCGCGACCAATCGGCCGTCGTCGTGCGCACGCCGAACGCGCTCGGCGACCTCGCCCGTCGCGGGCGACGGTTCGACCAGCGGGAAGTCGGTCAGTACCGTGAGATGCTCGTCGGGCGCGTCGGGAACCTCGCGGCGGGCGACCTCTTTCAGGTGCGGGCACACGCACAGGCAGTGGATCGCGTTGCGCACCGCCGCGGCCTCGAGCACCGCAAACAGCGCCGCCGCGGGCCTGCCCACGCCCGGTTTCTCGGCGACCTGCTCGCTCATCAGCGAGTCCATGTCGTACACGAACGGCAGCCCGTGCCTGGCCTTGAGCCGCAGCGCGACGAACACGCCGTCTTCCACCGCGTGCACCAGGTCATACCGGTTCTTTCTGACCAGCTTCGCCGCAGCCCTGGCGAACCCCACGAGGCACCGCAGCTTCGAGACGGTCGGGCCGGGCCGCATCTGCTTCACGCCCAGCACCCGCGGGATGCGGATCAGCCGGACGTTCTCGGGCAGGTCGATCGCGTCACCCAGGTGGTAGACGAGCAGGTCGATCGTGTGGCCGGCTTTGGCGAGCGTCTCGGCGGCGGCGCGCACGGCGATGGGCGTGCCCCGCTCGATGAAGAACGGCTGCGGCGCGAGCATCAGCACTCGGAGCGATCGGTCAGTCACCGCCCACCATAGCGTGGGTCTGGCAGCCCGGGTCTGGCAGTGTGGGTCTGGCAGTGTGGGTCTAGCTCCGCATCGCCATCGTCAGCACGGGCGAGCCGAACAGGTGCGTCAGGCCCAGCCCCCGCGCGACGGACTCGATGGCCCCGGTCGCCGCCGGCAGCTGGGCCATGCGGTGGACGACCAAGGGCAGGAAGCACTCGCCGTAGGACGCCTTGTGCCGGAACCCGCTGGCGAGGAACGCCTCGCGGATCTCGCTGGGCCAGAACAGGCGGTACTCCCGAGTCGAGCTGCCCTCGACCCGGCGCTTCAAGTCGAAAAGCATCGGCTCCAGGATGTTGCTGCTCTGCCAGCTCGGAAAGTCGATCAGGACCGCCCGGCTCGCGGCATCGCACATCGACCGAACAAACTGCCGCCAGTCGGGCATGTGCATCACGATCCGCAGCGCCATGACCAGGTCGTACGACCGGGGGTCTACCGGCGGCGTGTCGAGCGGGCCGCTGAGGAAATCGATGTCCTCGCAGGCGCACTCCCGGCGGGCCCGGATCTCGTACTCGGCCGAGCTGTTCAGAATCGTCACATGGTGCCCGGCCCGGGCCAGTGGCAGGGCGGACTGGGCGTGCCCCCCCCCGATATCGAGGATCCGCAGTTCCTTGCCCAACGGCTCGATAAGCTTCAGCAGACCTCGGGTCTGCACTCTCAACAAATAGTGCCCGGCTGGACCCCAGAACCGTTTGTGGTAGTCGTCGCTCGACGACACACCGTCGGGTGCGCGCTCAACGCCCGGCGCTGGGTCAGGCAGGGGAGCTGAAAAGGGCATGGTGTTCCGTGGTCCTCGTCCCGTGGACGGGCATGCGTGAATACAGCCACTACAAGAATATCGCCAAGTGCGAAGGCCGCATCCGATGAGAGTCCGGTATGAGCAAAAAATCTTCACAGCGTGGCCGCGCGCGCCGGAACGACAACCCCGTTCACCAGGCCGGCACCCCCGTCGCCGCATGGCTGGTGCTGGTTGCGCTCTCGGCGGTGTGGGTCTTTGCGACCGCGAGCGTGTTCGACTACAACGCCGGCGACGCGCCGTCGCACACCGTCTGGCCCACCAATAACCCGACCGCGAACTGGTGCGGCCCCGCGGGGGCGGCCGTGGCGCACTGGTCCTACCGCCTCTTCGGGTGGGCCGTCTGGGCTGGCGTGCTCGGCGGGCTGGCGATGCTCGCCATCCGCTACGCGGGCCATCGGCTCGAGCACCCGGTCGTGCGGGGCGTGGGCCTGGTCATCGCCATGGCGGGGCTCGCCGGCCTGCAGGGCCACCTGCTCGCCGACACCGGGCCCATGGCCGGCCTGCCCGGCGGCACCGTTGGGCTCGCCCTGGCGACCGAGATCGGGGCCCGCTTCGGGGGGCTCGGCACCGCCTTCGCCCTCGGGCTCACCGCCGCCCTCGGGCTCATCGTCTGCTTCGACAAGTGGCTCGTCGTCGCCCCCCTCTGGGTCTCGGCCCGCACCGGCGTCATCCGCGAGCGCTCGGGCCTGGTCGGCAAGGCGGCGGCGTGGGTCTTCGACTCCGTCCGCGCCAAGGCCGAGCGGCTGCGCCAGCCCCGCGTCCGCCTCGACGACCTCGACGCCGACCCCGACGAGGAATTC
>DAIOTV010000004.1:61590-68082 GCA_036751825.1 Phycisphaerales bacterium | reverse complement strand
GCCCTGTCCTATGCGGCCGATTGGTCCGAATATCATTCGCACCGCACCGACGCGGGCGTCTGGTTTCACCTCGACCCGTTGTGGGCGTCGCCTGCAATCGACTTTGTCGGGATCGACAATTATCTGCCCCTGTCCGACTGGCGCCCCGGCACCGATCACGCAGCCGCTGCCGATCACCGTCCCCCCGAGCACCTTCGCCCCGATGCCGATCAGCGTGTTGTCGCCGATCCGCTCGCCGTGAACCACCGCGCTGTGCCCGATGATCACGTCGCGTCCGATGATGTTGGGCCGCAGGTGGTCGCAGTGGATCACCGCGTTGTCCTGCACGTTGGTGCGGTCGCCGATGACGATCGGCGCGACATCGCCGCGGATGACGGCCCCGTACCACACGCTGACCGCGTCGCCGAGCCGCACATCGCCCACGACCCGGGCGGTGTCAGCCACGTACGCGTTGTCGAGCAGACGGATCACGAATCGACCATAGGAGCCGGCACGATCGCCCGCCAACGCGACGGCGGACCACACACGCGGCAGGAGCGTTGGGCGATCCCGGATCGGTCAAGCAGTCTCTCGAGCCGCCATCGGGCACCCTCCCGCCGAGCATCACGCTGGACGATCTGAAGCGGGCGGCTGCTCTTCTGGATTGGCGGCATCAGGCCCGGCAGCTCGGGCTTGAGGCCGCCGCCGGGTAGGCCCGGCGAGCGCCGGTCCCCCCTGCAAATCGTCACGAGAGACACTTCGCCGGATCTCGCCGATTCTGGGCGGCTTTGGGCATCCGACGGGGATTCAGAGACGGCCTGGAAATCGCGAAGATGCCCGGAAAACCGGCGGAAATGGACGGTTGGGGAGTCCCTGTCAGGGGCATATCGAAAACGAAAGCGGGTTACCTGTGATTCGAACTCACGGGGGTCGGCCAGAGATCGAACAGGCATGGTGTAGATATGGGTGGGTACCCCATGGAAATCGCTCGGAGAGACGAATCCCTTGAAGGGCCTTCATCCGGTCGATTTTCGCCTGATCGGTGTATCGCGGAGACGCTCGCGAATCGCTGAAATTCCCGAGAAAGACGCACAAAATCGGCGGCGAACGCGACCGATTGTACGTATATTGTTAGGAAAAGCGGAGCGGGTGGGATTCGAACCCACGAGGGGCTTTCACCCCCACACGAATTCCAATCGTGCGCCTTAAACCGCTCGGCCACCGCTCCGTGTCAAGCGAGCCCCATAGTAGTCAACCCGGGCCGGCGGCGCGACCGCCAAGGCGTCCCGCGAGGGCCCGGCCCCACCCGCCGGCCACCGCCGCGTGCGACACCGCGTAGCCCACCGCCGCCCCCAGCGCGATGTCCGAGGGCCAGTGCGCGCCGAACAGCACCCGGCTGAACCCAACGACCGCCACCCACCCGATCACAACCCACTTCAGCCGCGGGTAGGTCAACGCCAGGAACACCGCGAGGACCGTCGCCCCCGAGGTGTGGCTCGAGGGCATCGACCAGAGATCGCTCGAGATATCCGCCCAGAACTGCCACGCGTAGTGCACGCCATCGCCCGCGCCCAGCGGATAGGCCGCGAACGGGCCCAGAATCAGCCCCGGCTCGTCGAACTTCGGCCTGGGCCGGCCGATCAGCATCTTCAGGCCCAGCACCACAACCGAGGTCGCGATCGCCGCCGCCGCCAGATCCCACACCCGACGGGCCCGGGCCGGGTCGAGCAGGCAGACGCCCAGCGCCACCAGCACGATCGAGCTCAGGCCCCCGAACTGCTGCAGGGCGTTGAGCTCGCGGATCACATCGCCGCCCAAGAGCCGCCCGCCCCCGGCCGAGCGCTCGTCGAGGCCGTTGATCAGCCCCCCGAGCCAGCCATCGAGCGGGTACAGAACCGCCACCGCGAGCACCCCGATCGCGAGCGGCAGCAGCGTGTGCCGGTGCCGGGGCCGGTGCAGCCAGCGGACCAACGGCGCGATCGGCGCCACGACCGCGTGCACCATGAGCACGGGCCGCGCGAGTCCACGGTTATGATCGATCGACCGCCGAACCTCGCCGTGCATCCGTCCTCCTCGCATCCTTCCACCGGACCCGAACCATCAGCACCACCCGCGACAGCTCGCTCCGCCGGACCGCACGCGACATCACCGTGCTCGTCGCGCTCTGTCTGGCAGTCTATCTGCCCGGGCTGTTCTCGACCCCGCCCATCGACCGCGACGAGGCCCGCTTCGCCCAGGCCAGCCGGCAGATGTTCGAGTCGTTCGCCCTCCCCGCCGAACGCCGCGACACCGCGCCGTTCCAGGCCGGCGAGACGGGCGTCACCGCCGGCTTCCACGCCGGCGGGCTCGTCGTGCCCATGGTCCAGGGCACCCCCCGGCTCAACAAGCCCCCGCTCATCTACTGGCTGCAGACCGCCAGCGCCTGGCTGTTCACCGCGGGCGACCCGCTCCGCGACGCCATCTGGATGTACAGAATCCCGAGCGTCCTCGGATCGATGCTGGCGGTCCTCGCCACCTACTGGATCGGCCGCCGCATGTTCCACCCGGCCGCCGCCCTGCTCGCCGCGTCGCTGCTCGCCGTCAGCGCCGTCGTGGTCTTCGATGCGCACCAGGCACGCGCCGATCAGGTCCTCCTCGGCCTCACCACGCTCTCGATGGGCCTGCTCTGGTCGATCATCCGACGCGCGCAGCACGGCAACGACATCCATGTCCTTCGCTGGGTCGCGCTCTGGCTCGCCGTCGGCCTCGGCGTCCTGGTCAAGGGCGTCTCGCCCGTCGTCGTCCTGCTCACGCTGCTCGCCCTCGGCATCGTCGGCCGATCCTGGTTCGCGTGGCGCGCCGCCAGGCCCGTGCTCGGGGCGGCCATCGTCGCCGCCGTCGTTCTGCCGTGGGCCTACGCCGTCGCGCAGAAAGTCGGCTTCGACACCTACTCCAGCATCCTGTTCGACGAAACCGTCAAGCGCGGCAGCCAGGCGAAGGAGGGCCACGTCGGCCCGCCGGGATACCACGCGCTCTTCCTGTGGGCGATGTTCTGGCCGGGATCCATCGCGGCCTTGCTCGGCATCGCCTTTGCCGCCCGCCGATGGATGCGGTGGGGGGGCAAGGGCGAGCGGTGGCGCGCCCGGGCACCGGGCGACACCCGCGTGCTCTTCCTGGCCTGCTGGATCGTCCCCACCTGGCTGTTCTTCGAGTTCTACGCCACCAAGCTGCCGCACTATGTGCTGCCGACCTATCCAGCCCTCGCGCTGCTGGCCGCGCGCGGCGTGCTCGCCGCCGGCGCTCGCCCCCGTCTTCAGCGCATCGGCGGCGCCGCGTTCGCGTTGCTCGGCGCCGGCATTGCCCTCTTCAGCATCGTGCTCGCGCTGGGCACGGGCCTCGTGCAGCCCCGGGCGTGGTTCATCGTGCCCTGCGCGCTGGGCATGCTCGGGCTCGTCGGCGTGACGACGCGGCTCGCGTGGTCCGGTTCCGCGCAGCGCGCGACAGCGTGGGCGATCGCCGCCATGCTCCCCCTCGCCTGGATCGTCCACGCCGGCGTCATCCCCTCGCTCACCAACTTTTCGCCGCAACTCGTCGCTCGGCTCAGCACGATGGGCGTCGAGGGACGGCCCCTGGGCGCGATGGGCTACCACGAAGACAGCCTGATCTTTCTCTCACGCGGAACGATCGAACGCATCGTGCACACCGACTCGGTCCGGTGGCTCGCCGACAACCCCGACGGGCTGCTCCTCGCCCGCCGGCTCTACCGCGACGAGGTCGGCCTCGACGACACCTACACAACCATCGACTCCATGACGGGTTTCCAGTTCGCCTCGTCCGACACGTTGGTCGTCGACTTCGTCGAGAACCCCGAATGACGGAACCAACGCCGACACCCGAGGGCCTGCTCGTCGTCGACAAGCCGCTCGGCAAGAGCTCGATGCAGGTGTGCGCCAATGTCCGCGCCAGGCTCCGCGGCGGCGGCGCACCGAAGCGCATCAAGGTCGGCCACGCCGGCACGCTCGACCCGCTCGCCACCGGCGTGCTCGTCGTTCTCGTCGGCAAGGCCACCAAGCTCCAGGACCAACACATGGCGGGCGAGAAGGGCTACCTCGCCGGGGTCGATCTCGCGCATGTCTCGCGCACCGACGACAGCGAAGGCCCGGTCGAGCCCGTCGCCTGCAACCCACTCGGCCGCGCCGCGATCGAAGCGGCGCTCCCGGCGTTCGTCGGCACCATCCAGCAGCGCCCGCCCGCCTTCAGCGCCATGAAGATCAACGGCCGACGCGCCTACGCCCTCGCGCGCAACGCCGACACCCACGACGAGCTCCCCAAGCTCGAGCCACGCCCCGTCGTCATCCGCTCCATCGACATCGTGTCGTTCGATTGGCCCCTCGTCACGCTCGACATCGCCTGCGGCAAGGGCACCTACATCCGCTCGCTCGCGCGCGATCTCGGCGCAATGCTCGGCACCGGCGGCATGCTCCGCTCGCTCCGCCGAACCCGCGTGGGCCCGTGGACGCTCGAACACGCCGTCACGCTCGAAGGCCTGCCGCGCGAGCTCACTCAGCCCGATCTTCGCCCGACGCGATAGCCGCCTTCCGCCGGGCGAGCACCTCGTCGATCCGCGCGTCCACCTCACCCGGTACGAACAGGTCCGCCATGTCCTGCCCGTCGACCAGCCGCCGCAGCACCAGGTACAGCACCGTCCCGCCCGAGGCGATGTACGCGACCGCGTAGCCCGCCACCAGCAGCGCCGGCAGCTGAAGCACCGTGTTCGTCACGCTCGCCGCCGCTCGCCCGCCCGCATTCAGGCGATCGCTCGCCACGCCCGACGCCACCAGCGCGCCCCGCTCGCCCAGCAGCAGCGACTCCGCCCAGACCCCCAGGCTCACCGTCAGCCCCGCGATCGCCCCAAGGACCGAAATGACCACCACGCCCTGAACGATCACCAGCACGCCGTAGGCGGCGTACCGCAGCGGCCTCGCAAAGAGGTACGCGTACACCCGGTGCATCGCGTCGATCCCGTCGCGACCCTCGACCGCCATCGCCGGCGCGATCAGCGGCGCCCCGAACGCGAAGCCCAGCAGCACCACCACCGCGCCGAACGCGATCACCAGCCCCACGACGCCCAGCAGCGCACCCAGCACATTGACAAACGGGATGCTCAAGAGCGCCCAGCCCCCGATCGCCAGCACGCCCACCAGCACACCCGCAAGCACCAGCGGCAGCGCGTACGCCACCACGATCCCCGCCGAGCAGTGCGCGCCCCACCGCATGCCCTCGTACCACGCGCCCGATCGACCCCGGCAGAACTCCTCGGCCGACAACCGCCCGATCGAAACCGCGCCAAACGCAAACCCGAACGCCGCCAGCGGCACCATAACCGACGCACGCACCGGCGCGTCTTCCCACACCGATCGGCACGCGTCGCCCAGCCCCAGAACGAGGCCGGTCAGCGCCCCGCCGGCCTCGAGCCCCGCGAGCCGCTCGCCCGACGACACCCCCGCCGCCGCGATCGCCGCCACAAAAGTGTCGACCACCGTCGCCCCGCCCGCCAGCCGCGCGAACAACTGGTCCAGCAGCGACAGCACCAGCACCACGGCAACGCCGATGCCGATCCGGCCAGGCCGGAACGCCAGACGCGGCGCACGCAGCAGCCGAGGCCACGCCAAGTCGCTGATCAGATCGTCGGCGGTCAGCCGGAACGGCAGCGATGCATCGTCCGTCGGCGGCCTCCGCATGTAGTCGTCGGTCATGGTGCCATGCTATGGCCGGCCGAAACCCGAGCCGGGGGCATCCCAACAACGCCCCGAAGGCGGGGGCCTCCGCGAAACCGATCCGACTCCGCCGAGGCCCCTCCCCGCGTTTGCGGTACCATGCATCCACGCGCCGGCCGCGGGGGCCGCACTCGTTCGGCAGGAGACACCTCTCATGGAAATCACAGCCCTTCTCCTCTTCGGCGGCGTGTTCCTCGCCGTGGTCGTCGTTCTCGTCATCGTCGTCATCGCCCTCTACAACAAGCTCGTCCGCCTCCGCGTCGACTGCGACAACGGCTGGTCGCAGATCGATGTCCAGCTCAAGCGCCGCTACGACCTCATCCCCAACCTCGTCGAGACCGTCCAGGGCTACGCCAGCCACGAGAAGGAAACCCTCGACGCCGTGATCAGCGCCCGCGCCAAGGCCGTGCAGGTCCACGACGCCGCGAGCACCGGAGCAGCCGCCCAGGGCCGCGCCGAGGGCGAGCTGACGCAAGCGCTCGGCCGACTCATGGCCGTCGCCGAGGCCTACCCGGACCTCAAGGCCAACCAGAACTTCGGCCAGCTCCAGGAAGAACTCACCAGCACCGAGAACAAGATCGGCTTCGCCCGCCAGCACTACAACGACGTCGTCGCCCGCTACGAGACCAGCCGCCAGAGCGTGCCGACCAACATCATCGCCGGCATGTTCAACTTCCAGAAGCGCGAGTACTTCGAACTCAAGGACGAGGCCGGTGCCCTCGGCGAGTCGCAAGTGGGCGGCGAGGCCGGGATCCAC
>DAIOTV010000004.1:57680-61580 GCA_036751825.1 Phycisphaerales bacterium | reverse complement strand
GTTCAACTTCCAGAAGCGCGAGTACTTCGAGATCGAAGAGCCCGCCGCCCGCGAGGCACCCAAGGTCGCCTTCTGAGTTGCTTCGTGCTCGTTTCTCGCGAGCCCCCAGCGTGAGCGGGGGGTCATCGGGTGTGTGTCCTCCCGCTCACGCGGGGGGCTCGTCAAGGTCGCCAGCTTTCACCGCGTCTCGCCAAGGTAGATCATGCCAAGCGACGGCCCCAGACCACACCCAAGGCCCCACCCGCGCCCCAGCAAGGACGAAGGGGCCGCTCCGCGCGAGCAGGCGTCGAAGCCTCGATCGCCGAAGCGCGAGCCGAGCGAGCTCGACGGCGTCGTCCGCGACAAGGTCAAGGCCCTGCCCGGCTCGCTGACCTACCTCGACCTGATCCGCAAGAACAAACGCGACAGTGCGCTGCTCATCGCCGCGATGTTCGTGCTGAACACGGCGCTCGGCGCCGCCATCGGCGGAGCGGTCATCCCGCTGTTCACCGGGTTCGAGACGGCGGGCTCGACGGTCACGTCCTACGCCGACACGCTGAACCAGGACCCGATGACAGCGGACTTCGACGGCAGGGCGGCCGACGCGCGCCGTGCCCCCGCTCAGATCCTCGGCGTTGACGCGGGCGTCTTCCGCGACACCGCGCGCGTCACCACCTACGCCGCCATCGGCGCAGCCGTCATGATTCTCGTCACCCTCGGGCTCGCCCTCGAAGCCTGGTTCGGCGGGCCGCGCTTTCTCCTGCACCGCGTGCACGCGAAAGAGATCACCAAAGAGCTCGACCCCGAGCTGTTCAACGTCGTCGACGAGATGCGCATCGCCGCGGGCATCCCTATGCCGCGTGTCTACCTCATCCCCGAGACTGCGCTCAACGCCTTCGCCACGGGCCGCGACCCGGAGCACGGCGTCGTCGCGATCACAACCGGCCTCCGCGCCACGCTCACCCGCGACGAACTCCAGGGCGTCATGGCCCACGAGATCGCCCACATCCGCCACTACGACATCCGCTTCGCCATGCTCATGGCCATGATGGTCGGCCTGATCGTCCTCGCCTGCGACGCCATGCTCCGCATCGCCTGGCACGGCGGCTGGGCCAGCGCCGGCCGGCGCAGCAGCGGCAACAAGAAGGGCGGCGGCGCCATCGTCATCATCTTCATGGTCCTCGCGCTCATCCTCGCCGTGGTCGCGCCCTTCCTCGCGAAGGTCATCCAGATGACCTACAGCCGACGACGCGAGTACCTCGCCGACGCCGGCGCCGCCGAGCTCACCCGAAACCCCGAGGGCCTCGCGTCCGCACTGCGAAAGCTCGCCGAGGACAAGGAGCCCCTGGTCGAGACCGCGAACCGCGGCATGGCCCACATGTTCATCATGAACCCGCTCCGCCGAAAGAAGTCCCGCCACGAGCGGGGCTCGCTCTTCAGTTCCCACCCGCCCGTCGCCGATCGCATCGCCAAGCTCATCGCCCTGACCCGCTGAGCCAAGCCGGAGTCCCGCGTGCTTCGACCGCTGCGCAAGCTGTTCATCGCCTGGATCCCGGCCCTGACCGCCGCCTTTGTTCTCGGACCCGTCGCGGGCCTGCTCGCCGCCCAGCTCACCGACGCCGCCGGCGGCCCGCACGCCACGCTGCTCGTCACGCAGATACCCATCCTCGGCGCCGCCTGCGCCGCGGGCGTCGGCCTCATCGCCGCGCTCGCCGGGCTCATGGGCGTGCGCATCGGCACGCCCAATGTCGGCCTGTTCTCGGCCGGCATCGTGCTCTGCTGGGCCGCGGCCCGCTCCGGACGCGTCGACGAGATCATCGCCGTCTCGCGGTCCTCACCCTTCCACCGGTTCGTGCTCGAAGGCCTGCTCGTCGCGCTGGTGGCGCTCCTGCTGATCGAGACCCTCCGCCGATTCCGCCGGCACACGCCCGACGAGCCTCCGCTGCTGCTGTCCGCGCGTGCGCTGGGCGTCGGCATCGTCGGCGCCGCATTCACCGCGTGGCTCTTCGCCGCCGACGCCGCCAAGGGCCAGACCATCGCCGCCGCCGTCGCCGCGGGCGTCATGGGGGCCGCCCTCTCGCGGATGATGCTCGTCTCCATCCCCCCGCGCATCATCGCGGTCATCCCCGTGGCGCTGGGCATCCTGTCGCCGCTGTTCGCCATGTTCATCACCGAAGACGCCGTCCGAGCCTCCTTCGAGGGCTCGCTCTTCCGCCTCGGCCTCATCACGCCGCTGGACTGGCTCGCCGGCGGGCTCATCGGCATCCCCATCGGCCTCGCCTGGACCGATTCCATCGCCGACACCGAGCCCGCGGACGCACACGCCGAGCCCGACCCCGACGAGAACGACGACGCCGACCCGCTGCCTACCGTTCATTGGCAGCGCGTCTGATCGACGGAGCATCCGGCCTCGTCCGTTCATCGAAGACGCCAGCGGAAACGAGCCCGCCGTGCGGCAGGTGATCCGACCCCCGCCCGAGGAATCGCATGTCAATCATGTCAGCCGACTCCGCCAACTCGCCGTCCGACATCCCCGACGTCCAGGGCACCGCCGATCAGAGGCAGATCGCCATCGACAAGGTCGGCGTCAAAGAAGTCACCTACCCCATGCTCCTCCGAACCCGCGACGGCGGAACGCAGCAGACCGTCGCCAGAATCAACATGTATGTCGCCCTTCCCCATCATCAGAAGGGCACCCACATGAGCCGGTTCCTTGAGGTCCTCAACGACCACCAGTCCGAGCCCATCACCCCCGACCGCATCCCCGAGATCACAGCCAAGATCCGCGATCGGCTCGAGGCCAAGACCGCCCACTTCGAGGCCACATTCACCTACTTCATGAAGAAGGCCGCCCCCGTCACCGGCATGGAGGGGCTCATGGACTACCAGGTCACCTTCGAGTGCGAGGCCAACGGAACCCCCGAGACCAGCGACTTCATCATCGGCGTCGCCGCCCCGGCCACCAGCCTCTGCCCCTGCTCGAAGGAGATCAGCGCGTACGGCGCCCACAACCAGCGATGCCGCATCGCCGCCCGCGTGCGCACCAAGGGCCCGGTCTGGATCGAAGACATCGTCGAAACCCTCGAAGGCGCCGCCAGCAGCCCGGTCTACGCCGTGCTCAAGCGGCCCGACGAGAAGTTCGTCACCGAGGCCGCCTACGACAACCCCAAGTTCGTCGAGGACATCATCCGCGACCTCGCTCTCGCCCTCGACGACGACAGCCGGATCACTTGGTACGAGATCGACAGCGAGAACTTCGAGTCCATCCACAGCCACAACGCCTACGCCCAGATCACCCGCGACAAGCGGTAGACCGAACCCGCCCCGCCCCGCCCCCGGCCCCCGGCGAGCCCAGACCAACCCAGATGAACTCAGACGAGCCCCTCGCCTCCGCGAGGGGTTTTTCGCTGCGCGACCCGAGCGAGTACCATCCGGCAACACCCCGAGGAACGGGGCCGCGACGCGAATGCGAGGCGATGGAGCGCCGCCATGGGGTTTGTCTTCGACATCCGTTCCGTGTTCCTCAGGCGGCTGCTGCTCGTGCTGGCGGCGATCGCCCTGGGCCTGGCAACCCTCGCGGGCCAGTCGGCGCGACTCACCGTCATCAAGGGCGACGAGCTGCTCGACGAGGCCGAGGCCAAGCTCGTCCGCGAGACCTGGACGCCCACGGTCCGAGGCCGCATCCGCGACCGCATGGGCCGGGTCCTCGCGTTCGACCGCCCGAGCTTCGACATCGCCGTCGACTACGACGTCATCACGGGCGAATGGGCCGAGCGCCAGGCCGCCCTCCACGCCCGTCGCGGCACCGCCGACTGGGCGCAGCTCGACAACACGCAGCGGCAACGCCTCATCGAGTCCATGGTCCCCGCGTTCAAGGCGCGTGAGAACCGCACCTGGTCGCTCATCGCCGAGACCACGGGC